>NZ_JBOHCV010000240.1:0-2759 GCF_050698815.1 Streptomyces sp. | reverse complement strand
GCAGCTTGGGGTCGCCGGGGTAGGTGGCGGCGAGCAGTTCGTGGGGCGAGGAGGCCAGGTGCGGTACGCCGCTGGCCAGCGTCCGGCCGACGACGGAATCGGCCAGGACGTGGACGTCCTGGCCGACCAGGAGCATCCGGCTCACGGTCGGCCCCTCGTCGCGGGCGGCGACGCCGAGCTGGAAGAGCGGGGTACCGGTGAGCAGTTCGATGTCGGGCAGGTCGCCGCCGTGGGCGGCCGCGCCGATGAGCATCACGGCGGCGTAGTCGGCGAGGCGCGGGACGAGGGCGGAGGCGAGGGCCTGGGAGATGGCGGTCACGTCGAACCGGTCCGCCAGGCCGACGCCGACGTCGTCGAGCAGCGCCAGCCGCTCCCGCGCCACCTCGATCTTCTCCAGCGCCTCGCGCCGCTCGGTGATGTCCATCATCACGCAGCTGACGCCGAGCACCTCACCCTTCTCGCCGGTGAGCCTGCTGTAGGAGACCGAGCGGGTGCCCGCTCCGTCGGGCGCGGGCATCACCACGTCGACGACGGGCTGCCCGGTCTCCAGCACGGTCGACTGCACGGTGGAGACCTCCTCCGCCATCCAGGCGGGGAGCACGTCGTGGACGGTCTTGCCGATGTGGTCCGCGGCCGCCACCTGGTTGAGCTCGGCCAGTGCCCCGTTGACACGGACGAAGCGCTTGTCGTTGTCGAAGAGGGCGATGCCGAGCGGTGAGGACGCGAAGAGCGCGTCGAGCGCGGCGAGGTCGTGCTCGACGGAGCGGATCCTGCTGGTCTCGACGATGTTGGCCAGCAGCAGCGGCTGGTCGTTGCTGTCGAAGAGCATCGTGACGCGGCCCTCGACGGCGACGTGGTGGCCGGCCCGGTGCCGGACGCGCAGGATGCCCCGCCAGCGGCGCTCCTGCCGCAGCGTGCGGCGGCGCACGCGCTCACCCTCGCCGTGCCCGTCCTCGAGGAAGTCCTGGATGCGGTGGCCCACGACCTGATCGGCGTGCCAGCCGAGGATCTCCTCCGTCATCGGGTTCCAGAGCAGGATGCGTCCGTCGCCGTCGAGCATGACGGTTCCGACCCGGAGGGTGTCGAGGATCGAGGCCACTCCCTCGGAGGGTCCTGTGCTCACACCGCCCACGTCCCTGATCGGGTAACTGGCCCGCCCGGACATTCCGGACGAGTAGGACTGAAAAGTCCTTATACCCGATTTTGGGGCCGGTCAGGCGTTGCCGCCGCTCGCGGATCCGGGAGGCTCGACCAGATAGCTGTCGGCGGCACCGGCGCCGGTCCCCCGCTCGCCGTCGCCGTGACCGCCGAGCCGGTCGACGACCCGCTGCGCTTCGGAGCGGGTGGCGTAGCTGCCCACGCGGTAGCGGTTGCCGTGGCCGTCCTCACGTATGACATGCCAGGGCAGCACGGGATTGCTCTCACAGCTTGCGCTTCGCATATGCCGGAGCTTACGCCCGCCCTTCACGCAGCGCATTCGAGTTGGCACAACGGGCCAGCATTTTCGGCCACACGTTCGCACCGGCTCGGACAAGCTCAGACCCGGCTCGGACCGGGTCGGACCGCAGCCGGGTCGGTCACCTCACCGGAAGGTGGTACGAGACGCGGAAACGATCCGCCGGCACCACCACGTCCGCGGTCTCCACGGCGCACCCGCCCGCGAAGTAGGTACGAGCCACGACCAGAACCGCATGACCCGGCACCCCGCCCAGCCCCGCCATCTCCTCGGCCAGCCCGGGACGGGCCCCGACCTCCTCCACGACGTTGTCGACCACCAGACCGATGGCCGCCATCCGCTCCACCACACCCCGGCCGCCGAGCGGTCCCTCCTCGGGCAGCATCACCGGCGTCCGCCCCGTGATCGACAGCGGTTCCCAGGAGGTGGAGAGCATCGCGGCCTCACCTTCCACCCGGAAGAGATAGCTGGTCCGCATCACCCGCTCACCGGGCTCGATCCGCAGCCGCTCCGCGATGCTCGGACTCGCCTCCTCCTGCTCGGTGCGCGACTCCCAGGTGCCCTTCACGTTCTCGTCGGCCTGCTCCTGGCGAAATGGCGTGGAGTCGCCGGGCGGGCGATAGCCGGTGCGGGACACCATGCGGGGAAGGGGGTGCTCGCGTACGTACGTCCCCGAGCCGGACCGGCCCTCGACCAGGCCCTCGGCCATCAGCACCTTGCGCGCCTCCAGGGCGACGGTGTCGGAGACGCCGTACTCCGCTCGGATGCGGGCCTGGGACGGCAGCCGGGTGTGCGGAGGCAGGTCGCCGCCGAAGATCTTCTGCCGGAGATCCCCGGCCACGCGCAGATACGCGGGCTGCTCACCGAATGGCACGTGTGGCCCTCCCCGTCCCGACAGTTACCCCTTGACAATGAGCAACAGCTTCGCAACTCACCGTTGCCGATCGCAATATCCGGCCAAAGTTTCACCCGAAGTGATGAGCTGCTGCTCAGGGCCTCCACGCCGCAACGGAAAGCATCACATCAGCCCGGATTGTTCACCGGTGGCACGACCGAACGGCCGGCGGATCCTCCGACGGCGACCCCGCTCCCACCACAGCCGACCTTGTGGGCCGAGGGCATGCTCGCGGTTTACGCTCTGACACTCTTTGCTTAGAGTGTCAGCATGTCGAGCAATGAGCGTGCCGAAGCGATCCTGGACGCGGCGTATGTGTGTTTCACGCGGCACGGGGTGCGGCGCACGACGATGGATGACGTTGCCAGGGAGGCGGGCATGTCCCGTCCGGCGGTCTACCAGTACGTG
>NZ_JBOHCV010000239.1:0-2726 GCF_050698815.1 Streptomyces sp. | reverse complement strand
TCGGTGCGCTGGCCGCCACCGGGGCGGGCCCGGCGGGCGACGGCGTCGCTGAGGCGGCGGCGGCCGGCCTGAACCGCGACTCGGTCCTGCTGCTGGCCGGCGGCGCCCGGGGCATCACCGCCCGGTTCGCCCGTACCGTCGCCGCCGCGAGCCGCTGCCGGATCGAACTGCTCGGCCGTACCCCCGTGCCCACGGAGACCGAGGACCCGGCGACGGCGTCGGCCACCGACCGCGACGCGCTGCGCGCCGCGTTCATCGGCTCCGGCATGAAATCGCCCGCCGAGATCGAGCGCGCGGTCTCGGCCGTACTGGCCGGGCGCGAGGTGCGCGAAACCATCGCCGCACTGCGGAATTCGGGCAGCCCCGTGCGCTACCGGTCGGTCGACGTCCTCGATGAGGAAGCCGTACGGGCCGCGGTCAAGGAGATCCAGACCGAGCACCACAGGCTGGACGGAGTCGTCTACGCGGCGGGCGTCATCGAGGACAAGCTCATCGCCGAGAAGTCCGCCGACTCCTTCCACCGGGTCTTCTCCACCAAGGCCGACGGGGCACGGGTACTGCTCGACGCGGTCGGCGCACTGCCCGAAGGGCCCCGGTTCGCGGTGCTGTTCGGCAGCATCGCCGCCGCACTGGGCAACCGCGGCCAGTCCGACTACGCGGCTGCCAACGACGCGCTGGAGGAGCTGGGCCGCCGCTGGTCCACCGACGGCCGGCGCGGCCTGACCGTGCACTGGGGACCGTGGGCGGCGGCGGAGTCCAACGGCGGCATGGTGACCCCGGAACTGATGCGCTCCTACGCGGCCCGCGGCATCAAGCTCATCGACCCCGAGGAGGGACCGCTCAGCCTGCTGCGCGAACTCGCCTGGGGTGCGCCCACGGTGCACGCGGTGGTCTCCACCGCGTCCGGCTGGTGACTCCCGTGCCCTCCCGCAGCCCGGTCGCCATCGTCGGCATGGGTGCCTTGTTCCCGGGCGCCGGGAACCTGGAGAGCTACTGGCGGAACATCACCGGCGGCGTCGACGCCATCACCGATGTCCCCGCCGGACGCTGGGACGAGGAGTACTACGCCGCCGACGGGCCGCGCCAGGCCGACCGGATCTACTGCCGGCGCGGCGGGTTCGTCGACCAGGAGGCCGAGTACGACCTCACCCGGTTCGGCATCATGCCCACCTCCGTCGCCGGGACGGAGCCCGACCAGCTGATCGCTCTGGACGTGGCGCACCAGTCCATCGAGGACGCGGGCGGGGCCGGGATGCTGCCTGCCGACCGCCAGCGGGTCGGCGTCGTACTCGGCAGAGGCGGCTACCTCACGCCCGGCCTGGTCAGGCTCGACCAGCGGGTGCGTACGACCCACCAGGTCATGCGCACCCTGCGCGAGCTGGTCCCCGAGCTCGACGAGGACCGGCTGCAGCAGGTGCGCTCCGCCTTCGCCGAGCAACTCGGCCCGGAGGCACCGGAGTCGGCCATCGGGCTGGTGCCGAACCTGGCGGCCTCCCGGGTCGCCAACCGGCTCGACCTGCGCGGCCCCGCCTACACCGTCGACGCGGCCTGCGCCTCCTCGCTCGTGGCGGTCGACCACGCGGTACGTGAACTCGACGCGGGCCGGTGCGACGTCATGCTCGCGGGCGGCGTCCACCACTGCCACGACATCACGCTGTGGAGCGTCTTCAGCCAGCTCGGCGCACTGTCCCGCAGCCAGCGCATCCGCCCGCTGCACCGCGCGGCCGACGGCGTCCTCATCGGCGAGGGAACCGGCATCGTGGTGCTCAAGCGGCTCGCCGACGCGGAGCGCGACGGCGACCGCGTCTACGCCGTGGTCACCGGCACCGGAGTGGCCAGCGACGGCCGTTCGGCCAGCCTGTTCAGCCCCGACCCCGGCGGCCAGGTGCGCGCGGTCCGGCAGGCGTGGGACGCCGCCGGCCTCGACCCGCGGGCGGCGGACGCCATCGGACTGCTGGAGGCGCACGGCACCGCCACCCCGGCCGGCGACGACGCCGAACTCACCACCATCGCCGAGGTCTTCGGCGCCGGTACGGACACAGGTACGGGTACGGGCATGCGTACGGGTGCGGGCATGGGTACGGGTGCCGGCGGGCCCGCCGTCATCGGCTCGGTGAAGTCCATGATCGGCCACACCATGCCGGCCGCGGGCATCGCCGGCCTGATCAAGGCGGCCCTCGCCGTCCACCACGGCGTGCTGCCCCCGACGCTGCACTGCGAGGACCCCAACCCGGCACTCGCCAGGACCGGCTTCGTCCCGCTGGACCGGTCCCGCCCCTGGGAGCGGCCGGCGAGCGGCGCGCCCCGCAGAGCGGGCGTCAACGCCTTCGGCTTCGGCGGCATCAACGCCCACGTCGTGCTGGAAGAGCCGGCCACCCGCCCGGCCCCCCGCGGCGCACGCACCACGGTGACCGAGCCGGAGAGGGTGCTGCGGCTCGCCGCCCCCGGCCCCGAAGCGCTGGGCTCGCTGCTGGCGGGGGACGACTCGATGGTGCTCGCCGCCGGCCTCGACGAACACACCGTGGTGACCGAGCCGTGCCGGCTGGGCATCGTCGACCCGACCCGGCGCAGGCTGGCTCTGGCCCGTAGAGCCGTGAGCAAGGGCGCGCCGTGGCGCGGGCGGAGCGACGTGTGGTTCAGCCCGCGCCCGATGCTCGGTGCGGCCGGCGGGCGCACCGCGTTCGTCTTCCCCGGCCTGGAGGCCGAGTTCGATCCCCGGGTGGCCG
>NZ_JBOHCV010000238.1:0-8132 GCF_050698815.1 Streptomyces sp. | reverse complement strand
GGCATGACGGTCAGAGGCCGCTCCGCCGTGCCGGGCGATCGAGGCCCCGGTCCACAGGTCGAATTCCAGGCCGAGAGGGGTACATGACGGGAGTTGTTCTGTCATGCTCATGCTCTGCGAGCCCGATGTGGTTCCGGTTCGGGCCCGCCTCACCCCCCACGGAGGTACAGGAAAAATGCGTCGAAGACTCACTGCCGGTGTCCTCGTGTCGTCCGCTGCCGTGCTCGCGGTCATGGGCTCGGCCACCACGGCCGTCGCCGACCCCGGCGACAAGCCCCAGGTTCTCGCCGGATGGACCCAGACCGACGGCGGCAGCCAGAACGCCTTCCTCGCCGCCCGGGCCGACCAGGGCTCCTGGGCCGCGTACAACTTCGACTGGTCGACGGATGTCTGCTCCTCGTCACCTGACAACCCGTTCGGCTTCCCCTTCGAGAACGGGTGCATCCGCCACGACTTCGGCTACCGCAACTACAAGGCGCAAGGCACCTTCGAAGCCAACAAGTCCCGGATCGACAGCGCCTTCTACGAGGATCTGAAGCGCGTCTGTGCCGGCTACAGCGGCGCCACCCAGGCGTCCTGCAACGGGCTGGCATGGACCTACTACCAGGCCGTCGTCATCCTGGGCGTCGAGAAGGGCAGCCCGGTGGGCTGAGGAGAAACCGGCTGATCGGTCCGGCATCCGACCCGGCCCTCTCCTGACCCGCACGCGGGACGCCGCTCCGGCGGCGTCCCGCTCCTGCGGCGTCCGCGCCGGCTCTGCCCCCGCGCCCGCCCATGGCCGGCGGCGCTGACCCGCCCCGGGGCATTTCCGCCGAATGTGCTGATCCTGCCCGTCGGCGGGGAACGTTCACTCCGGAGCGGAGCGAAGGAGGCGGGCGGGCCATGGTGTGGACGGGGTCGCGACGGACCGTGCTGATGACGGCGGGACTGTCGCTGCTGGCGGGCTGCGGCGGGGAAGGGGAGGGTGAGCGCTCACTCTTCACCGGCGAGCAGGGCGTGGGCGAGAAGGTGCTCGCCGTCAAGATCGACAATGTGCCGGCCGCCCGGCCGCAGACCGGACTGGACAAGGCCGACATCGTCTACGTCGAACAGGTCGAGGCGGGCCTCACCCGCCTGCTGGCCGTCTTCGCCTCCCGGTTCCCGGCCACCGTCGGACCGGTACGCAGCGTCCGCGAGTCCGATCTGGAACTCCTGCGCCAGTTCGACCACCCCGCGCTCGCCTATTCCGGCGTCCAGTCCAGGCTGCTGCCCAAGGTGGAATCCGCGCCGCTGACCGCGCTGACGCCCGGCCGGCTGTCCGACGGGTACGTACGCGAGCCGGACCGTTCCGCTCCGCACAACCTCTATCTGCGCGCCGCCCGTGCCGAGCGGGCCGCTTCCGACGTGTCGGCGCCCCGCGACATCGGCTTCCGTTTCGGCTCCGCACCGAGCGGCGGCCGGCAGGCGGAGGAGCGAACCGTCCGCTATCCGGCCGCCCGCGTCTCCTTCTCCTGGTCGGAGGGGAAGCGGCGTTGGCTGGTCTCGATGGATGGCAAGCCGGCCCGTACGAGCGGGGGCGGGCGGCTGGCCGCGGCCACGGTCGTCGTGCAGTACGTGAAGATCCGCTCCTCCCGGTACGGCGACAGGTCGGGCGGCGTCTCTCCGTACACCGAGACCGTGGGTGCGGGCCGGGCGCTGGTGCTGCGCGACGGCAAGGAGTACGACGCCCGTTGGCGACGTGGGAAACCCTCGGACGGCACCTCCTTCACCGACGACGACGGTCGGCGACTGCCCTTCGCACGCGGGCCCGTGTGGGTGGCACTCGCGCCCGCGGACTGACTGCCGTGTTCGCCCTGCTTGCGAACACTGACGCCAGAAAGACCAGTTGAGACGTTTCGGCAGTATTTCGGCGAGGGTGACGGTCCGCTTTTCGATCTCGCGGACCGGCCGGGATTTCGTTCCTTCCCGTAATGGATCGTCATCCGCGCACGAGTTCTCGGGCCCGGTCCGTGAGCCCGCCACCGGAATTGCTCCAACGGATGTGCGAGGTCGTGGAGTTGGTGCGCGGAGTGAATGCAGGACACGGCATGTTCCTCTTCGGTATACCAACGGGTAAACGTGCCCGTGTGCCGCTGGATATGGAGGACGGTCAACCGCATGTGAAATTCCTGTGTTAGCGTCCATCGCCCCGAGCAACCAGGCGAGAGGACGCCCCGTGGGACAGATGCATCACTTCACCTATGGATGGCTGACGCCAACGTTGTCTTTCGTGATGGCGTGCGTCGGATCGGCGCTCGGTCTGCGCTGCACCGTTCGCGCACTCGCCGCGACCGGGAGGAGCCGGCGCAACTGGTTGCTGACCGCCGCGCTCGCGATCGGTTCGGGCATCTGGACCATGCACTTCATCGCCATGCTCGGCTTCGGAGTCTCCGGCTCCGCGATCCGCTACAACGTGCCGCTGACGGTGCTCAGCCTCGTGGTCGCCGTTCTCGTCGTGGGCGCGGGCGTCTTCACGGTCGGCTACGGCCGTTCGCGCGCGCACTCCCTGCTGCTGGGCGGTCTGGGCGCCGGGCTCGGCGTCGCCGCCATGCACTACATCGGCATGGCCGCGCTGCGGCTCCACGGCGGCGTCGGCTACGACCCGCTGCTGGTGGGCCTGTCCGTGCTGATCGCCGTGGCCGCCGCCACCGCCGCGCTGTGGGCGGCGCTCACGGTGTACGGCACGGCCGGCGCCACCGTCGCCTCGCTGGTCATGGGACTCGCCGTGAGCAGCATGCACTACACCGGCATGGCCGCCGTCGACGTCCGGTTGACGCCGGGCCAGGCCGCGTTGCCGGGTGCTACGGCCACCGAATTCATCTTCCCGCTCACCGTGGTGCTGGGCTCCTTCCTCTTCCTGACCTCCGCCTTCGTCGCACTGTCGCCGACCGCGCAGCAGCGCGCGGAGTCCGAGTCCGCCGTGCGGCGCCTGCACGACGTCGAGGCGCACGGCGCCGAGGCCCCCGCCTCCTGAGCCGGCGCCCGGTCCACCACCTACATGCCCTTCACACCTGATCGAGGAAGTATGCGTGCCAACCACGCGTCGGCCGGGAGCAGGCACGACGACCCGAAGCCCTCGCCCGGGAGCGGACCGGGGCATGTGCGGCCGCGCGAGCCGCAGGCGCCGCGGTACGGCCCGTGGTCACTGGTGCCGGACCGGCTGCGCCCCAAATCCGTGCGGGCGAAGATCGTTTCACTTCTGATGGTCCCCGTCGTCTCGCTGATGGCCCTGTGGGGCTTCGCCACGGTCACCACGGCGCAGAACGTCTCGGACCTCACCCGGTTCAAGGAGGTCAACGCGACCCTCCTCGCTCCGGTCGGCGCATACGTCACCGCGGTACAGGCGGAGCGCAGCGCCGCGGCGCGCTACTTGGCGCACCCCGACCCCTCCCGCCTGGACACCCTCAACACCCGCGGCAAGGCCACCGACGCCGCCGCCGCCGACCTGCGGCGCGGTGTCGGCGCCAGCAGCACCGACACCGCCGCGCTCAGCCCCGAACTCCCCGCCCGCACCGACCGGCTGATGGACTCGGCGGGCAAGCTGTCGTCCCTGCGGAAGCGGATCACCGGGGAGAAGACGAGCCCGGACGACGCGTACACCGCGTACACCGGCACGATCGACCGCGGCTTCGCCGTCGGCGGCGCGCTGACCGGCATCAGCGTCTCCGGCTCGGGTGCCGACCGGTACCGGGACTCCGAGGTCGCCTCCGAGGCACGCGTCGTACAGGAACTCGCGCGCGCCCGGGAGATGATCGCCCTTACGGACGCCATCGTCGGCGGCTCCCATGCCGACGGGCGGATGAGCGCGGACCGTTACCGCGAATTCGTCGGCGCAACGGCGTCCGGGCGGACGCTGATGAAGGCGGCCGTGGACGACCTGCGTCCGTCCGACGAAGCGGGCTACCGGGCGGTCCTGCGCGGCGAGCGGTATCAGGAACTGCGCGCCTTGGAGCGCGCGATCGAAGTGGCGGGGCCGGGGCGGTTGTCCGGCGGTGACACAGCCGCAGGCTCCGCGGTGAAGTGGGACGAAGCCGCCGGCTCCGTCCTGCAGGATCTGCGCCGGGCCGAGACCGCGGCGGGCACGACGGCCGCGGACAAGGCGGACCCGCTCGCGTTCGACGTGTTCGGACGGTCGGGCATCGCGGTGGTCCTGGGCCTGATCGGCGTGCTGCTCTCGCTGCTGATCTCGATGCAGATCGGCCGCGGCCTCGTCGTCGAGCTGGTCGGCATGCGCAACTCGGCCCTGGAGCTGGCGGGCCGCAAACTCCCCGAGTCCCTGCGGCGGTTGCACGCGGGCGAAGAGCTGGACATCGACGCAGAGGCGCCGGTGCGGCGGCGCGGAGAGGACGAGATCGGGCAGGTCGGCTCGGCCCTGAACGCCGTGCACCGGGCCGCGATCAAGGCCGCCGCCGAACGGGCCGAGGCGCTCAGCGGGATCTCCGGTGTGTACGTCAAGCTTGCCCGGCGCAGCCAACTGCTGCTGCACCGCCAGCTCGGCCTGCTCGACACCATGGAGCGGCGCGTCGAGGACCCCGCCGAGCTGGAGGACCTGTTCCGGCTCGACCACCTCACGACGCGGATGCGGCGGCACGCCGAGAGCCTGATCATCCTCTCCGGCGCCGCGCCGGTCCGCGGCTGGCGCAAACCCGTGCCGGTGCTCGACGTGGTACGCGCGGCGGTCGCCGAGGTCGAAGACTTCGCCCGCGTCGAGGTACGGGTCCCCGAGGGCTTCCGGATAGCCGGCGCGGCCGTCGCCGACCTCACCCACCTCATCGCCGAACTCGTCGAGAACGCCGTGGTCTTCTCTCCCCCGCACACCAAGGTGCGGGTACGCGGCGAAGGTGTCGGATCCGGCCTCGCGCTGGAGATCGAGGACAGCGGTCTCGGCATGAGCCGGCAGGCGCTGGCCGAAGCGAACCGCAAGATCGCGGAGGCCTCCCAGGTCGACCTGCTCGACACCGACCGGCTGGGCCTGTTCGTGGTCAACCGGCTCGCGCATCGCCGCGACATCCAGGTCTCGCTGCAGCAGTCGGCGTACGGCGGTGTCACGGCCGTCGTGCTCATTCCGGAGGAGCTGCTCGAGAGGGGCGTACCGCAGGAGTCCGGACAGCCGGAACGGCCCCCGGCGGCCGAGGAGTTCCGGACCGTTCCGGCCCGGCACGGCGCGTCGCTCCCGGCTCGTGCCCGCTCCCGCTCCGGACCCCACCCGGCGCCCCACTCCGCGCCCGCGGCCCCGCTGCCGGACAGCGTCCTGGCCGCGGCGGCCGGCCAGGGCCCGGCCCAAGTCCCCGCCCAGGCCCCCGGCTCCCAGGAAGGGCACCCCACCGGTGAGCCCGCTCCGCTGCCCCGGCGCGTACGGCAGACGCATCTCGCACCGCAGCTGCGCGACGCCCCGGCCCCGGACCCGGCCCCTCCGCAGCGCGCCGCCGGGCACCCCGCGGACCTCGCGGACCCCGCCACCGCCGCCACCACGACGACGACCGCGACCACCACCCCCGGGCGCTCTCCGGAACGCGCCCGCGCCACCATGGCGGCGCTCCGCACCGGCTGGCTGAGCGGAAGCGGGGCGGACCGGGGGGCGGACCCGGCGACGGACCGGGCCGCGGCGGGGGACGAACAGCCGCCGCCCGCACCGGAATCGACGACGACCGAGATCCCGTCACGAGGAGATGAAGCTTGATGCCCGGGACGATGGAATCCGCCGGTGAACTCAACTGGCTCTTGGACGAGCTGGTTTCCCAGGTGCCGCGCATCCGGCACGCCGTCGTGCTCTCCGGCGACGGCCTGCTCATCGGCGCCTCCGGCGACCTGAAACGGGACGACGGTGAGCACTTCGCCGCCATCGCGTCCGGTTTCCACAGCCTGGCCAAGGGCGCGGGGCGCCACTTCCAGGCGGGCCAGGTGGTGCAGACGATGGTCGAGCTGGAGGGCGGGTTCCTCTTCGTCGCCTCGGCCGGTGAGGGCTCCTGCCTGGCCGTGTTCACCGACGCGGACGCCGATGTCGGCCTGGTCGCCTACGAGATGGCCCGGCTGGTGAAGCGGGTGGCCGAGCACCTCGGGGTGCCGTCCCGCGCTGCCGCTGACGCACCCGTCCAGGAGTGACCCGGCCGCCATGACCGACATCCCCAGTCAGTGGTTCGGCGACGGGCCGGGGGAGCCCGCGCCGGCCTCCACCCCTGAGTGGTTCGACGACGACGCGGGACCACTGGTACGCCTCTACGCGATGACCGGTGGCCGCGCCCGGCCGACCAGCGAGGTCTTCGACCTGATCGCGGTCATCAGCGCCGGCGAACCGAACGAGGACGCCCCGGCGCTCCCTTCGCCCGAGCACGCGTCGATCGTCGCGCGCTGCCGGGCCGTGCCCACGTCCGTCGCGGACATCGCCGCCGACTCCGGCCTGCCGATCGGGGTGGTACGCGTACTCCTCGGCGACCTGCTGGACGCCGGGCGCATCCAGGTCAGCCGCCCCGTGCCCGCTGCGGAGCTCCCCGATGCGCACATCCTTGAGGAAGTGATCGATGGACTCCGTGCACTCTGACGAGCGTCGGCAGGGCGAGAGCGAGGGCCAGGGCGAGGGCGAGCGCGGGCCCGGGCCCGGGCCCGCAGTGTCGCTGAAGATCCTGGTGGCGGGCGGGTTCGGCGTGGGCAAGACCACCTTCGTCGGGTCGGTGAGCGAGATCCGCCCCCTGCGTACCGAGGAACGGCTCAGCGAGGCGGGGCGCCCGGTGGACGACCTCGACGGCGTCGAGGGCAAGACCACCACCACCGTCGCCATGGACTTCGGGCGGATCACCTTCCGTGAGGACCTGTCGCTGTACCTGTTCGGCACACCCGGACAGGACCGGTTCTGGTTCCTGTGGGACGAACTGGTGAACGGCGCGCTGGGAGCCACAGTGCTCGCCGACACGCGGCGCCTGCAGGACTGCTTCCCGGCCTGCGACTACTTCGAGCGCCGGGGCATCCCCTTCGTCGTCGCGGTCAACTGCTTCGCAGGCTTCCACACCTACGCCCCGGAGGACGTCAGAAGCGCTCTCGACCTCGACCCGGACACGCCGGTGCTGCTGTGCGACGCGCGGGAGCAGGATTCCGCCAAGGAGGTGCTGATCGCCCTCGTCGAGCACGCGGGCCGCGTCTACGGCGCCCCGAAGGCGGGCTCCGCCTAAAGGCGGGCTCCGCCTAAGGGCGCGGGGCGGGAGCGGGACCGAATCCGGACGTCAGAAGCCGCCGCCCCCGAAGTCCCCGCCGCCGAAGCCGCCACCACCGAAATCGCCGCCGCCGAGGTCCCCTCCGCCGACGTCGCCCTCCCCGCCGTCGCCGAACTCCGATCCGTACGCCCCGGGCACCATCGCGTTGCCGAGCAGCGTGCCGATCAGCAGCCCCGGCAGGATGCCGCCGCCGAAGTAACCGCCCGCCCACGGTCCGTACACGGGACCCGCCTCCCAGTACGGCCGGCGTCCGTCCGGTGTGTCGACGGTGCGGGCCATCGGTTGCGCGTTGTCGGCCAGCCGTGCCGCGTCCGCCGCGCAGACCGGCACGGTACGTTCCGCGCCGCCGGGCGGTGCCCACCGCACGTCCTCGGCGGACGGGCCGTGACGCGGATCGAAGAAGCACGGCATCCGGCGTACGGGCAGCGGCTTGCCGTCCCGCCTGGCCTCCAGCGTGGCGAGCACGAAGCGGCCGTCCTCCAGCGACTCGGTGACGGGTTTGACGTCTGCCGGGCGTCGGGCCGCGTCCATCTTCCGCTTCGCCTGGTCGTACGCGTCCAGGGCGTGGGTGTAGTCCCGGCGCATGGCGTCGTCGGACCCCGGGGCGGTCGGCTCGAAGCCGATCCGGTCCAGATTCTCGCCGAACGCGGTGATGTCCTCGTCCACCACCGGACGCAACGTCTCCAGCCCGGCCCGTTCCCGCTCGGCCTGTTGCCGCCGTGCGCGACCGCGGACGAGGAGCCCGCCGCACATTCCGATCAGGATCAGCCCCAGCAGCACCAGCAGGACGGCGCCGCCACCCGTCCTCTCCGGGGCGGCGGTGTACCAGGAGCCGGCGCCCGCGCTCACCGCCCCCGCCCCCGGCGCCACCGTGACCGACAGCACGAGGAGGGTGGCCACCAGCAGGAG
>NZ_JBOHCV010000237.1:0-9029 GCF_050698815.1 Streptomyces sp. | reverse complement strand
GGGCCGTCGCTGCCGAGCGCGGCCAGGACCAGCGACACCCACTTGTCGGAGATCCGGTCGAGGAGCTGCCGGCTGGGACAGCTCGCCAGGAACGCGTCGTACTCCATCTTCGCCTGCGCCCGCTTCTGGGCCGCCGTCATCGTCGCCATCGACTCGACCGCTCCTTCCTACCGCGCGGTGACCTACGCACTTCGAGGTGCCTACTTCCCGCTGGAGAGCTACCCCTCCATTGTGGAGGAGTAGGACCCATATCTCCATTGGAGGCGAAAATGTCCACCACCTTCCGCACCGCGGTCGTCCGCACCCCGGGCGGCCCCGAATCCATTGAGATCATCGACGTGCCCGTCGTCGAGCCCGGGGCGGGCCAGGTCCGGGTCCAGATCGCCGGGGCCGCGGTCAACCCCGTCGATCTGGCGCTCGCCGCCGGGGTGTTCCACGGGCTCGGACTGGTCGACCAGCCTGACCAC
Organism: Streptomyces sp.; assembly: GCF_050698815.1. Lineage (GTDB taxonomy): Bacteria > Actinomycetota > Actinomycetes > Streptomycetales > Streptomycetaceae > Streptomyces. The sequence goes on along the minus strand of NZ_JBOHCV010000237.1, from coordinate 8,562 downwards.
ACCGGCCTGGGCTGGGACTTCGCCGGGACCGTCACCGCGGCCGGTCCGGACGTCGGCCTCCCGGTCGGCAGCCGTGTTGCGGGGCTTGTCGCCGGGTTCGACCGCGATTTCGGCACCTACGCCGAACAGCTGGTCGTTCCGGCGAGCGACACCGCCCTTGTGCCCGAGGGCCTCGACCTGACCACGGCCGCCTCGGTCCCGCTCAACAGCCTGGCCGCGGCCCAGCTGGTCGACCTGCTCGGCGACGGCGCGGGCCGCAGCCTGCTGGTCACCGGGGCCGCGGGCGCGGTGGGAGGGTACGTCGTCGCGCTCGCCCAGGATCGCGGTTGGCGGGTCACCGGACTGGCCCGGGCCGAAGACGAGGATTTCGTACGCGGCCTCGGCGCCGACTTCACCCCACAGGCAGGGCCCGGCTGGGACGCGGTGGCCGACGGTGCCGCACTCCAGGAGCAGGGCGTCGCGCTGGTCCGCGACGGCGGTCTCTTCGTGGGCGTGCAGCCGGGTGCGGAGCCGGCGGAAGAGCGCGGCGTCGCCGTCCGCGTTGTCGTGGCGAAGCCCGACGGCGCCCGGCTCGCCCAGCTCCTCGACGCCACGGCGAGCGGCCGTCTGCCGGCGCGGGTGCACGCAGTCGTACCGCTCGACGAGGTCGCCGCCACCCACCGCGCGGTCGCGAAGGGCGGCGTGCGCGGGAAGTACGTCCTTCAACCCTGATCCCGCCGCCTTCTCGGAGGGGCCTCAGAGTGCGCGGTGCATGATGTGCAGGCCGACGTAACCGTGCTCGGGATGCAGGAATCCTTCGGGCAGCGTGCCCAGCACCTCGAAGCCGAGCGAACGATAGAGCCGCACAGCTCCCGTGTTGGTCTCCACGACCGCGTTGAACTGCATGGCCCGGTAGTTTTCGGTCTTCGCCCAGTCGAGCGTGTACTCGCACAGAGCCCGGCCGACTCCGCGCCCGGCATGGGCTGGAGCCACCATGTAGCTGGCGCTCGCGATGTGGGAGCCGTTGCCATGGTGATTGTTGTTCATCTTCGCGGTGCCCAGGATCGTGCCTGTGTCGTCAACAGCGACCACCGTGCGGTTCGGCTTGGACAGGAGCCACCAAGCGCGCCCCTCGTCACGGTCCAGGTCCACGGGGAACGTGAACGTCTCCCCGGCCGCAACGATCTCCTCGAAGAACGGCCAGATGGCGTTCCAGTCCTGCGCGGTTGCTTCCCTGATCAGCACGCGCCGAGCATGCCAGCCACACCCGGGGCCTGCCACCGCGTTTCGACCGGTCCGTCCCTGTCGCGGGCCGCCTCCGCCACATCGAGGAGATCCCAGACGCGCCGGGGGATGCGGGGGGACGGGAGGCTCGCTAGCGTGACAAACCAGACGATTTCATTCAGCAGGGAGAGGGTCGACGTCATGGCTGTACAACCTGAGGGCACGCCGTGCTGGGCCGACGCGATGTTCGGCGACGTCGAGGGGGCCAAAAGCTTCTACGGCGATGTGCTGGGCTGGACGTTCGGCGAGTCGTCGACGGAGTACGGCAACTACACCCAGGCGTACTCGGACGGCAAGGCGGTGGCCGCCGTCGTCCCGCCGATGCCGGGCCAGGAAGGCCAGTCGGCCTGGTGTCTGTACTTCGCGTCGCCGGATGTCGCCGCCACCGCCGGGAAGATCCGCGACAACGGCGGCGAGGTGCTGATGGAGCCGATGCAGGTCGGCGACTTCGGTTCGATGCTCCTGGCCCGCGACCCGGGCGGTGTCGTCTTCGGTGTGTGGCAGGCGGGTGTCCATGAGGGCTTCGAGAAGACGGGCGAGCCCGGCGCGTACTGCTGGGCCGAGGTGTTCACCCGGGACCCGGCGAAGGCGGACGCCTTCTTCCCCGCCGTCTTCCCGTACCGGGCGCAGCAACTGGAGGACGAGGCGATCGACTTCAGGATCTTCAATCTCGGCGACGAGACGGTCCTGGGGCGGATGAAGATGACCGACGAATTCCCGCCCGAGGTGGCGCCCTACCTCAACGTGTACTTCTCCGTCGATGACTGCGACGCGGCGGTGACCAGGGCGACCGAACGCGGCGGGGTGCTGCGGTTGGGCCCGATGGACAGCCCGTTCGGCCGGTTCGCGACGCTGAGCGACCCGCAGGGCGCGGCGTTCTCCGTCGTCGACCTCACGACGACCAAGGGCGACATGCCCAAGGCCTCCGACGTGTCCTGAATCCCCGGAGGCCCGGACCTCATGCGAGCGCGACGATCAGTGTGGTGACGGCGACGACGGACAGTGCCGCGCGGATGGCGTGCCCGGACTCCCAGCGGGCGCGGAGATCGGTCCACTCGACGGACCCGCCTCGGCCGGCCTCCCGGCGGCGCGCTCCGAACGAGAAGAAGCCCGCACTGAACCGGTCGAGATCCTCCCCCTCCAGCCAGAACCCGTTCACCGGGTGCACCCGCAGCCAGTAGACCGCCTGCATCCCGGCGAGGGCGACGAGCCCGGTCGCACGCAGCGGGAAGTCCGGGCCCCCGGTCCCGGTCAGCGCCAGCGCGACCGCGGCCACGATGATGCCGGGGAACTCGCCGGCCCCCGCGATGGTGAAGCCGGGATAGTAGATCCGCTGCACCATGCTGTAGTCGGCGCGGCTGAGCCGCAGCTTGCCGGGCAGTTCCAGCACGTGTGCCACCGCGGGGGCCATCACCGCACACGCCAGCAGTGCCGCGAGAACCCCCATCACCTCAGTCATCGGACCGTCCTTCCCCGCTGGTGGGTCGCTTGGCCTGGGCGGCCTCCTTGCGGAGGGTGGCGGCGTAGTCGGTGATGACACCGCGGAAGTCGCCCAGGAGGTCCAGGAGCAGGGTGAGTTGCTCCTCGGTGTAGGTGTCGGCGAGCCGGGCCAGTGACTCGAGCAGGCGGTCGAAGACGGCGAAGGCCTCGTACGCGCCCTCGGTGGACGCCTCGACCAGTACGCGCCGGCGGTCGGTGGGGTCGCTGCGGCGATGCGCGTAGCCGCCCCGCTCCAGCCGGTCGATGGCCGTGGTGGTGGCTCCCGTCGTCAGCCCGATCACGGAGGCGAGCTTGCCGGCACTCATGGCGCCTTGGCGGAAGAGGGCGTTGAGGCAGATGAGGTCGGTCTGGTTGATGCCCATGAGCGCGGCGGAGGCCTGGCCGACGGCGTTGATGTCGATGCCTAGGTCGAGCACGGAGAAGACGAGGTCGCGCTGTGCGGGCGGGCTGTCGCGCACTCGGGGCGGCTCACGGTATTCGTTTGACATTCAAGACTCCTGATACTTAAGATACTTTGTATTCGTAAGGAATGTTAGCGCGTGACCGATGGAGCAGCGCAGCCATGATCCTTCTTCGCCTGACCCGATGGGTGCTCCGGCACCGGCTGATCGTGGTGATGGGCTGGCTGGCTCTCACGCTGGCCGGCGCCGCCGCGACCTCGCCCGCGATCAGCAACATGACCTCGGACTTCGGCTCGCTCCCCGGCCGGCCCGGGTACGAGACCAACCAGCAGATCCAGCGCGTCTACGGCGACGGCGGCGCCGGTGACCCGCTGGTCCTGGAGGTCACGCTGCCCAAGGGCACGACCGTCGACTCCTCCGGCGTGCGGACCGAGCTGGCGCACGCGGTGGACAAGGCCGTCGAGGCCGCCGGCGACGGCGCCCGTGCCGTCTCCTACGCCGACACCGGCGACCGTGGGCTCGTCTCCGCCGACGGACGGACGACCTTCGCCCTGCTCTACCCGCAGGGCAGTACGGAGTTTCCCTTCTTCGCCGGCGCGATCCCCGGCGTCACCGATGCCCTGGCCGACGTCGAGGTGGCCTCCGCTCCCGTCGAACTGACCGGTACGGACGCCCTGTTCACCCAGTCCAGCCAGGCCGGCGGTCCCGGTCTGCTGGCCGAGACGGCCATCGCCGGGGTGGGCGCGCTCGTCGTGCTCGCGCTCGTCTTCGGCTCCGCCCTCGCGATACTGCCCCTGCTGATGGCAGCGGTGGCGATCCTGGTCACCTTCCTTGCCGTATACGGGCTGACCGAGCTGACGGACGTGTCGTTCGTCGTGCAGTTCCTGGTGGGCCTCATCGGTCTGGGGGTGGCCATCGACTACGCGCTGCTGATCACCAACCGCTGGCGGGAGGAGCGCGCCTCCCAGCCGGATACGCGCCTGGGCAACCTCGCCGCCGTGGAGAAGGCCATGACCACCGCGGGCTCGGCGGTCGTGCTGAGCGGCGTCACCGTCGCCGTCGCGCTCGCCGCGCTGCTCGTCCTGCCGGTGCCCTTCCTGCGCAGCATGGGCATCGGCGGCATGCTGATCCCGCTGTTCAGCGTGCTCGTCGCGCTCACCCTGCTGCCGGTGCTGCTGGCCACCGCCGGGCCCCGGCTGGAGCGCCGCCGCCGTGCCCGTACGGGCCGTACGCCCAAGGTCACGCACGACGGAGGGGGGCCGGGCCTGGCACGCGTGGGCCAAGTTGGTCGTACGCCGGCCACGCCTGGCGGCCGTCACGGCGACACTCCTGCTAGGGGCCCTTCTCGCACCGGTCTTCACCATCCAGCTGGGCGCGCCCGCCCCCGCCTCGGTGGCCTCCTCCGGCCCGGCCCGCCAGGCCCTGGACTCCCTCGACAGCTCCGGGATCGGCTCCGGCGCGCTGAGCCCGGCCTACCTCCTCGTGCCGGGTGACGGGGCTGACGCCGACGCCGTCCAGGCCCGTGCGGCGGCGGTACCCGGCGTACGCGCCGCACTCGACCCGGCCGGCCCCGCCTGGCACCGCGACGGCACCTGTCTGCTCGTCGTGGTGCCCGACGATCCGGCCAACTCCGCCGCCGGGAAGGCGACCCTGGACCGTCTCCGCACCGCCGTCGACGGCTTCCACGGGACCCGGACCGGCGGCACCGCCGCGCAGGGCCGCGACTTCGTCGACGCCGTCTACGGCAACGCCCCACTGGCGATCGCCCTCATCGTGCTGGTCACGCTGGCGCTGCTCACCCGGGCGTTCCGCTCGCTGGTACTGGCGGTCAAGGCCGTCGCGCTCAACGTACTCAGCGTCGCCGCGACCTTCGGACTGCTCGTGCTGGCCTGGCAGCAGGGCTACCTCTCCCAGCCGGTGTGGGGCATCGAAGCCACCGGCTCGCTCACCGAGTGGGTGCCGGTCATGGTGTTCGCGTTCCTGTTCGGACTCTCCATGGACTACGAGGTCTTCATCCTGGCCCGGATCCGTGAGGAGTACGACGAGACCGGCTCGACCCGCGAGGCGACCGTGCGCGGCATCGCCCGTACCGGCCGGCTCGTCACAAGTGCCGCGCTCATCCTCTTCCTCGCCTTCGCCTCGCTCGCGGCGACGCCGGGCACCGAGGTGAAGATCTTCGCCTCCGCCCTCGGCCTGGGCATCCTGCTCGACGCGACGCTGGTCCGCGCCCTGCTCGTACCCGCCCTGGTCGTGCTGCTCGGGCGGTGGAACTGGTGGCTGCCGCGCCCGGTCGCGCGGCTGCTGCGCTGGGGGCACCTCCCATGCCGAAGGTAATGGGGGACCACCGAAACGAAGGGAGGCTGATCCCGATGGAGATCGCCACCACCGTCACGACCGTGCTCGTCGCGCTGGTCGCCGCGGCCTCGGGCATACCCAAAGTCATCGGCATGGCCCAGACGAGGGCGGAGGCCGAGCACCTGGGCGTGCCGCGGACCGGATACGTCGTCATCGGAGCGCTGGAGATCGCCGCCGGCGCCGGACTGCTCGTCGGCCTGGCCTGGCCGCCGCTCGCCGTCGCGGCCGCCGTGGGCCTCGTCCTGATGATGCTCGGCGCCGTCACCAGCCACGTCCGGGTCCGTGACCGCTTCGCCGCGATGGTGCCCGCGCTCGTCGTGGGTGCGCTGGCCGCGGCGGCACTGGCCCTGCGACTGGCCGGCCTCTGAAGGGACCGCGATGACCATCAAGTTGATCCGCCGCCCGCGCGCGGCGGCGGGCCTGGCGGCAAGCGCGCTCGGGGTCGCTCTCACGGGCGCGGCTCTCGCGCACAGCTTCGCCGTGACCCGCGTCGCGCTCGCGGCAGGGCGGGGCTACGACACCCGCCTGGCCACCCTGCTCGTCGTCGGCGTCTCGGCCGCGACACCGGGCGTGCTGCTGACGGTGCACGGCGTCCGTCTCCGGCGTGGTGCGCCCGACGCGCTCCCCCACGTCGTCGGGGGCGCCGGTGTCGTGCTGCTCCTGTGCCTCGTCCTGACGCCCAACGACCGCGGCTTCGCCATCGGCGTCGCAGCCGCCGCCGCGGTCATCGCGGCGACGCTGCGCGCTACTCGCCCCGGGGGCGGCGGCCGCTGAAGCGGAGACCTCCGCTCTCCGGGTGGCGGTCGACGGACACGTCGGTGAATCCCGCTGCCGCCAGCCGGCCCGGCAGTTCGTCCGGGGGCAGCGTGTTCATGGTGTCGCCGATGTGCAGCAGCCGGAAGCGGAAGTTGGGCTGGCTGTCACTGCCCGCGAAGATGCCGCCGGGCCGCAGCACCCGGAACGCCTCCTGGAAGATCCGGTCCTGGAGGGCCTTGGTCGGCACGTGGTGCAGCATCGTGAAACACACGACCGAGGAGAAGGCGGCGTCCGGCAGCGGCAGGTCCGAGGCGTCGCCGTTGAGGATGCGGGCGCGCTCGCCCCAGCCGTCCTGCAGCAGCCGGGTGGTGGCCTCGTCGATCTCGACGGCGGTGAGGCGGGGGACGCGCTCGACGAGCACGCGGAGGTTGGCGCCGTAACCGGGGCCCAGCTCCAGTACGTCATCGCCCAGTTCGACGTCTTCGAGGGCCCAGGGCAGGAGCCGGTCCCGTACTCCCTGGGCCCACTTCTCGGAGCTGCACAGTCTGCGGTGCGCTTTGTTCATCGGCATGCGACGACGGTAGGCCCGTACCCGGCTGTCCGCCACAGACTAGGCTGCCAAGGTATGTCGTCCACCGGACACCACCCCGGGCCCTACGGGGGACCGGGTACCGCGATCGTGATCGGCAGCTTCCCGCTGGCGGGCGGCAGCTGGTTCGCCACGCACCGGCATCCGGTCCACCAACTGGCCTGGCCACGAAGCGGCTTGCTGCGCGTACGGACCGAGGCCGGCGCCTGGCTGCTGCCGCCGTCGCTGGCCCTGTGGATTCCGGCCGGGGTGCCCCACGCCACCGGCGCCGCCGGGTCCGCCGTCATGCGAAGCCCGTACGTCGCTCCCGAACGCTGCCCGGTGCCCTGGGCGGAACCCACCGTGGTGGCGGTGAGTCCCCTGCTGCGCGAACTCATCGACCATCTGGACGGCGCGGACCTTCCTCCGGATGCCCGGATCCGTGCCGAGGCCGTGCTCTTCGACCTGCTGCGCCCCGTTCCGGTGACGAGCATCTCCGTGCCGGAGCCGAGAGATCCGCGCGCCCGGATGGTGGCGCGGGCCCTCGCCGCCGACCCCTCCGACGGCCGGCCGCTGGAGGAGTGGGGCGCTGAAGTCGGCGCCAGCGCACGGACGCTGGCCCGGCTCTTCACCGCCGAGACGGGACTGAGCTTCCGGCGGTGGCGGGAGCAGGTTCGCATGCGGGCGGCGATGCCGCTGCTCGCCGAGGGCCTCACGGTCGAGTCGGTGGCGCGCCGGATCGGCTACGCGACCGGCAGCGCCTTCGTCTCCGCGTTCCACCGGACCGTGGGACTGACGCCCCGCGCGTACTTTCCCGCCCCTTGAGGCGTGGCGCCGCGCCTCACTCGTACATCACATACTCCGGTTCCGGGCGCAGCCGCAGCACTTCCTCGGGCTCCATCAGGCGGCTGCCCTCCGCGTCCTCCTCGTAGAAGAGCTTGAAGCCGGTGTGCACCGCGTCCGGGAGGTCGCGGACCAGCTGGTGCCAGGTGGCCCGCTTCAGGCCGGGGGAGCCTATGCCGTCGGCGCTCTTGATCAGGGCGACGCCGGGGGCGCGGCGCAGGGCCTTCTCGTCGGGGACGACGGAGGTGGTCACCTGGTGGAAGACGAGTGGCTTCTCCGGCAGGTCGTGCTCCTCGACGAGGTCCGACAAGTAGCGGGCGACGCGGTTGAGTTCACCGCCGCTGGTGCGCCCGTAGGTGTCGCCCGGCACCTGTCCCGGCTTCATGTCCCACTCCGGGTCGAGCGCCACGCCCACGCCGGGGTGTACGAGCCATTCGCGCAGGGCCTTGACCTCGTCCAGGGCCGGAGAACGGCCCGGCTGGACGTTCAGCAGCAGCAACGCGTCGTGCTCGCGGGCGAGTTCGTGGAAGCGGTGAATGGTCTCGGACGGCGTGCGCGTGCGGTACGCACCGTCCGCGCCGGCAGTGGAGTTGGCGACGGTGGCCAGGAGTTCGAGCACGGGCAGCGGTTCGCGGCCCCCGGCGTACGAGCGTGCCGTCTTCTCGATCTCGGCGGCCCGCTTGCCGGGATCACCGGTGCCGAGCCGCCCGAGGGCGGTGGCGCCGGGCAGCCCGCAGTACCCGACCAGGCGGTGCCGGGGAAACAACTCCCGGCCGCCACGGGGAAGTTGCGGCCGGCGCTTGGTCCGCCTGGGCGAGGGCGACGCGGACTCTCCCGCCCGGCTGGGAGCGCCGCCGCCCCCGCCGGCTCCCGCCT
>NZ_JBOHCV010000236.1:0-8958 GCF_050698815.1 Streptomyces sp. | reverse complement strand
ACGGTCACGGCCGCCGACTGGTGGTTCAACCTGCGGGCCTCCAACACGGAGCCGCTGCTCCGGCTGAACGTCGAGGCGCGTGACTCCGGCACGGTCGAGGCGGTGCGGGACGAAGTCCTCGCCATCGTGCGCGCCTAACCCCTGCCGGAGCGCCCGCCTTGGGCCGGCCGAGCCTGCCGGGGCCCTGTCCGCGTGCCGTCGCCGGCAGCCGCGCGAGCACTTCGAGCTCATGCGGCCGGCCGACCGCGCGACAGTCGCCCCGGCACCGGCGGTACCCTGGCCAGCAGCCGCGCCTGCCTCGAAAGGGTTGCCCATGTCGCTCGAAGCCGGTCTCCTGGAGATCCTGGCCTGTCCCGCGTGTCACTCGCCGCTTCGCGAGGAGGCCGACGAGTTGATCTGCACGGGCGGCGCGGAGTGCGGCCTCGCCTATCCCGTCCGCGACGGCATCCCGGTCCTGCTCGTGGACGAGGCGCGGCGCCCGGCCTGACAGCCGCCCGGCCCGGCACACCACCACTCACACACCGGCGCGGGCAGGGTCCCCTCCCGCAGCCGATCGGAGGCTCCGGACGATGCTCGACGAGTCCCTCCTCGATTCTCCCGAAGCTCTCGGCCGGGCCGACGCGCACGGGCTGTTGCGTGGCGCCGCGGAAGCCGGTGCCCACGTACGTACGGCCCTCCGCCAGGCCACCGAGAGCGGGCTGGCCGAGCTGCGTCCGGACGGCCGCCCGCGTGCCGTGCTCGTAGCCGGCCCCGGACCGGCCACCGCCTGTGCCGCCGACCTGCTCGGTGCGTTCACCCATGACGCGATGACCGTCACGCTGCTCCGCCCCACGGGGTCCCTCGCCGCTCCCGACGCCCTGCGCTGGACGCTGCCGGGCTGGGCCGGCCCGGTCGACCTGCTGTTCGTCACGACGCTGGACGGGACCGAACCGGGACTGACCGTACTGATCGAGCAGGCGTACCGGCGCGGTTGCTCTGTCGTGACCGTCTCCCCGCCGGCGGCGCCGGTGACCGCGCTGACCGAGGAGACCCACGGACTGGCGTTGCCGGTGGGCACGGGACCGGTCGTGAGCTCGACGCGGGACGCGTCCGCGGCACAGCAGCGGGCCGCGGCAGCCGCTCCTGGGACCCTGTGGGCGCTGCTCACTCCGCTCCTCGTGCTGTCCGACCGGCTCGGCCTGTTCCCGGCCGGGCAGCCTGCCCTGCAGGCGTTCGCGGACCGACTCGACCACGTCGCCGAACGCTGCGGCCCGGCGATCGCCACCTACAGCAATCCGGGCAAGACGCTCGCGACCGAACTGTCCGGCACCCTCCCGCTGTTGTGGAGCGAGGGCGCCGTCGCGGGCGCCGCGGCCCGGCACTGCGCGACCACCTTCGCCGCCCTCCCCGGCATCCCCGCCCTGACAGCGGAACTCCCGGAGGCGATGACGGCGCATGGCACGCTGCTGGCGGGGGCGTTCGCGGCGGGCGCCGACCCGGACGACTTCTTCCGCGACCGGGTGGAGGACCCCGAGGCGCTGCACGCCCGGGTCGTCATGCTGCGTGAGCCGGCGGTGGCAGCGGACTCGGCCGTCGTCGCCGTACGGGATCTGGCGTACGGGCAGGACGCCCCGCTCAGCGAACTCGTGCCGGCCGAGGGCAGCAGCCCACTGGAAACCGCCGCAGAACTGATCGCCACCGTCGATTTCGCCGCCGTTTACCTCGCGCTCGCCGGCGGCGGCGCATCATAGGCCCGCCCGACCGCCGGCAGGAAGCGAAGCACCAGCGCATGGACCGCCTCACCAACACCGTCAGGCCCTACGCCTGGGGCTCCACGACGACCCTCCCCGACTTCCTCGGCACCCCGCCCACCGGTGAGCCGCAGGCCGAGTTGTGGATGGGCGCCCACCCGGGAGCGCCGTCCCGGCTCGACCGGGGACACGGTGCACAGGCCCTGTCCGACGTCATCGCGGCGGACCCCGAAGGGGAACTGGGCCCGGCGGCCGTACACGCCTTCGGACCGCGGCTGCCGTTCCTGCTGAAGCTGCTCGCCGCGGCCGCACCGCTCTCGCTCCAGGTGCACCCGGACCTCGCACAGGCGCGACAGGGCTTCGCGGAGGAGGAAGCGCGCGGCGTTCCCCTCGACGCGGCGGACCGCAACTACAAGGACGCCAACCACAAACCCGAACTCATCTGCGCACTCACGCCGTTCGACGGTCTGTGCGGGTTCCGGCGCGCCGCGGAGGCCGCGGACCTGCTGTCCATGCTGGACGTGGACGGACTGAAGCCCTACGTGGACGTCCTGCGGGCCACCCCCGAGAGCGCCGCGCTGCGCGAGGTACTGACCGCGCTGCTCACCGCGGACCGGGACGAGATCGCCGGCACGGTCGCCGAGGCCGCCGAAGCGGCACGGAGGCTCGCCGACGGGGCGGGCAACGCCGGTCCGTACGCCCGCTCGTACGCCGTGTACGCCTCCCTCGCCCCGCACTATCCGGGCGACCCCGGTGTCATCGCCGCGATGCTGCTCAACTACGTGCGCCTGCGGCCCGGTGAGGCGCTCTATCTGGGCGCCGGCGTGCCGCACGCGTACCTGGACGGCCTCGGTGTCGAGATCATGGCCAACTCCGACAACGTGCTGCGCTGTGGGCTCACCCCCAAGCACGTGGACGTATCCGAGCTGCTGCGCGTCGTGAAGTTCGAACCCAGCGACCCGGGTGTCCTGCGGCCGGAGGCCGGGCCCGGCGGCGAGGAGCGGTACGAGGTGCCGATCGACGAGTTCCGGCTCTCCCGCCATGTGCTCGCCCCGGGGGCCGCCACCCGTCCGCTGGACGCCCGTACACCGCAGGTCCTGCTGTGCACCGACGGACACGTCGTTCTGCGCGGCCTGGACCCGGGCGGACCTGGTGAACTCACTCTGGAGCGCGGCCAGTCCGCCTTCGTACGGGCGGGGGAGCAGGTCGGCGCGAGTGGTGACGGTACGATCTTCCGGGCCACAGTGGCTGTCTGACGGGACGGCTCCCCCTCCGGTCCGGGACCACGCGGATCCCGGAACCCGGAATCAGGGGAGACCACGGAGAAAGGGACGACGGACTCGTATGAGTGCATCAGGCGGATCGAAGGCGATCATCGCCGCGCTGGTCGCGAACCTGGCCATCGCCGGGGCCAAGTTCGTGGCATTCGTGGTGAGCGGCTCGTCCTCGATGCTCGCGGAGAGCGTGCACTCGCTCGCCGACTCGAGCAACCAGGGACTGCTGCTCCTCGGCGGGAAGAAGGCGAAGAAGCAGGCCAGCGAGGAGCACCCCTTCGGCTACGGCCGGGAGCGCTATATCTACGGCTTCCTGGTCTCGATCGTGCTCTTCACCATCGGTGGCGCCTTCGCGCTCTACGAGGGCTACGAGAAGATCAAGCATCCGCACGAGATCGAGCACTGGTACTGGCCGGTCGGCGTGCTGGTTTTCGCCATCATCGCGGAGACCTTCTCCTTCCGCATGGCCATCAAGGAGTCCAACGAGGTCCGCGGCTCGCTGAGTTGGAGCCAGTTCGTACGCCGGGCCAAGGCACCCGAACTGCCCATCGTCCTGCTGGAGGACCTCGGTGCTCTGGTCGGCCTCATCCTCGCGCTCTTCGGCGTCTCGGCGGCCCTCGTCACAGGCGACGGCGTCTGGGACGGCGTGGGCACGCTGTGCATCGGCGCGCTGCTGGTGGTGATCGCCATCGTGCTGGCCGCGGAGACGAAGTCCCTGCTGCTGGGCGAGTCCGCGGACCCGGGTGAGCGGGAGAAGATCCGCGCCGCGGTCGTGGACGGCGAGACGGTCACCGGCATCATCCACATGCGCACCCTGCACCTGGGCCCCGAGGAACTGCTGGTCGCAGCCAAGGTGTCGGTGCGGCACGACGACACGGCCGCCGACGTGGCCCGGGCGATCGACGCGGCGGAGGACCGCATCCGGGCGTCGGTGCCGATCGCCCGGGCGATCTACCTGGAGCCGGACATCTACCGGCCGGCCAAGCCCGCCGACGAGAGCTAGATCACCCGGTTCGGAGCCCCGCGGCCGGTTTGGAGGGCTGCGGCCGAAAATCGACCTGCCCTCGACTTGCACCCGCCATCAGCGATCCGTTCGACTGGACGGGCGGTGTAGATTCGTAGAGCACAGACGTCGCTGCTGATGGCGGTCGGCCGGCCCACCGAACGGGCCACCGAGGGAGAGAGGGCCTCCGACGGACTGGGCTGCGAGCAGGGGACGAGTGTGTGCCCATGCGCGGTGATACGTACGCCGCGCACGCACCGCACACGGACGCCCCATGCACCGCAGCACAGACCAGTCAGCCATGACCTCGACATCGAGGAGAGCAGCTCGCATGACGACGACCTCCAACGGCCAGGACTTCAAGGTCGCGGATCTTTCGCTTGCGGTTTTCGGCCGCAAGGAGATCCGCCTGGCCGAGCACGAGATGCCCGGCCTGATGGCGATCCGCAGGGAGTACGCCGCTGACAAGCCCTTGACGGGCGCCCGCATCATGGGCTCGCTGCACATGACCGTGCAGACGGCCGTCCTGATCGAGACCTTGGCCGCCCTTGGCGCCGAGGTCCGCTGGGCGTCCTGCAACATCTTCTCCACCCAGGACCACGCGGCCGCGGCCATCGCCGTCGGCCCGGACGGCACTCCGGAGAACCCGCAGGGCATTCCGGTCTTCGCCTGGAAGGGCGAGACGCTGGAGGAGTACTGGTGGTGCACGGAGCAGGCCCTGACCTGGCCGGGCGCCGCCACTGGCGGGCCCAACATGATTCTCGACGACGGCGGCGACGCCACCCTCCTCGTGCACAAGGGAGTTGAGTACGAGAAGGCCGGTGCCGCCCCCTCTCCCGACACCGCTGAGAGCGACGAGCACCGGGTGATCCTCCAGCTGCTGAACCGCACGCTCGGCGAGAGCCCGCAGAAGTGGACGCAGCTGGCGTCGGAGATCCGCGGCGTGACGGAGGAGACCACCACCGGCGTGCACCGCCTGTACGAGATGCAGAAGGAAGGTTCCCTGCTCTTCCCGGCGATCAACGTCAACGACTCCGTCACCAAGTCGAAGTTCGACAACAAGTACGGCTGCCGGCACTCGCTGATCGACGGGATCAACCGGGCGACGGATGTCCTGATCGGCGGCAAGGCCGCGGTGGTGTTCGGCTACGGCGACGTCGGCAAGGGCTGCGCGGACTCGCTGCGCGGTCAGGGCGCACGCGTCATGATCACCGAGATCGACCCGATCTGTGCCCTGCAGGCCGCGATGGACGGCTATCAGGTGGTGACCCTCGAAGACGTCGTGGAGAGCGCTGACATCTTCATCACCACCACGGGCAACAAGGACATCATCATGGCCGCGGACATGGCCCGGATGAAGCACCAGGCCATCGTCGGGAACATCGGCCACTTCGACAACGAGATCGACATGGCGGGTCTCGCCGCCATCGAGGGCGTCGTCAGGGACGAGGTCAAGCCCCAGGTGCACACCTGGACCTTCGCGGACGGCAAGGTGCTCATCGTGCTGTCCGAGGGACGCCTGCTGAACCTGGGCAATGCCACCGGGCACCCGTCGTTCGTGATGTCCAACAGCTTCGCGAACCAGACGATCGCGCAGATCGAGATCTTCACCAAGCCCGAGTCGTACCCGACCGACGTCTACGTGCTGCCCAAGCACCTGGACGAGAAGGTCGCCCGACTGCACCTGGACGCTCTCGGAGTGAGGCTCACCACGCTCCGCAAGGACCAGGCCGACTACATCGGTGTCCCCGTCGAGGGCCCGTACAAGCCGGAGCACTACCGCTACTGACCGCCGGACCGTCCGTCCGACGGCCGACCGCCGTGAGCCGGTCCAGCTGACGGCCACACGGTGAGCCGAACCGGCTCGCGCTCACGAGGCCCCCGCCCCCGCGGCGGGGGCCTTCGGCTTGCCGCGGTACCCCGGACGTAGAGTCGCCCCATGCCCCGCGGCCGGTACTCGCTCCACGATCCTTACGATCACACCCCCCTCGGCGACGAACACTTCCAGTGCGCCACCGGCCCCTCCGGCTGGCGCTACGTCTCACAGCTCACCACCCCCTCCGGCGACCGCGCGGGCTCCGTCGACCTGACTCTCGACGAACTCGGCCGCCCCGTCCGCCTGGAACTCCACGCCGCCGACTGGCAGGTACGCGGCGCCGCTCTGGACGGCGTCACCTGGGTCCGCACCGATCCGGCCGGCGAGCACGCACAACAGGGCAATGCCGCCGCTCACTCCTTCACCGGCGCGTCCCCCGCGTTCCTCATCGCGACCTCCCGGCTGCTGCGCCTCGCCCCCGGCACTCCAGGCACCCGCATCCGGCTCGTCGCCCTTACGTCCCCCGTCCTCGCACCGCGCACGCTCGACCAGTCGTGGACACTGACCGACACCACAGCACACGCCACTGACAACGAACCGCTGACCGTGGAGAATTACCAGGTCAGCGAGATCGATACGGGTGAACAGCACCCCGTTCACATCGCCGGCGACGTGGTGCTCGCCGCCCCCGGGATCGAACTGGAAGAGCTGGAATCCCCACCCTCCACCTTCAGTTGAGACGTACGGTCAGTTGCTTCGCGCCACGGCGCCGCCTGGCCACCCGGCGGACCTCACAACGGCGGTACGAACCCGGTGCTCCTGCTCTCGCTCCGCACCTGCTCCGGCTGTACGTCCTCGCGCTGCTGCTCGCCCGATGCGTCCCGCCTGCCTTCGGGGGCATCACCCGGGGCACCGCTGGGAGCAACGCCGGGAACAACGCCGGACCGGGCGCCGAAGGTCCGGTGGGCCTCGCGCTCCTGCCGCTCCGCAACCACCCCCGCCAGGTAGTCCGCCGCCGGCACCCCCACCGGCACCGGTACGCCGGTCCAAGCCGAGAGATCGCCCGCCAGCCGTTCCGCCATGGACGCGCTCACCGCTCCGTCGAGCTGCCCGGCCCGCATCAAGTACTGCCGCACGGCGAGCCACAGTCCGTCCGGCACCCGCGACAGATCCAGCTCCCCGAACCGTCCCGCCAGCCAAGCGGGGGCGGGCGGCACCGACCCTCCCCGCGTCACGGGCACCCGCTCCCGTACGACGAGAGTCCCCGCGAACACGTCCCCCACGCGCCGCCCGCGGGCCGAGATCAGCGACGCGGCGCAGGCGAGCACGCCGAAGAAGAGCTGAATCTCGACGACCCCGATCGCCCCGCGTACCAGCGCGTGCCGGAAACGGATCGCACCGCCGTCCTCCCGCACCACCCGCAGACCGCACGCCAGCTTCCCCACGGACCGTCCGCGGCTCAGCGTCTCCACCGCTATCGGCGCGCCCACCAGCACCAGCAGGAACAACGCCACCTGGACAGCGGCCAGCGCCGCGTCGTCCAGCGAAGCGGTGGCCGCCAGCAGTGCCAGGGACAGCAACAGATAGCCCGTCCAGGCCAGCAGCAGGTCGATGAAGACCGCCAGTGCCCGGCTCGGCAGACGTGCGGGACGGAGTCCGAGTACGACCGCGTCTCCCGTTACGAGCTCGTTCACCGGTGCCTCCTTGCCTCGTAGCTCGTCCCCTCCGTGGCCCAGTCTGCCGTCTGCCGGCCGCGATCTGCCGCGATCTGCCAAGCTCTGACCATGGACCTGGATGTCTTCGTCTCCGCGCACTGGGCGGAGTGGGAGCGACTGGACGAACTGCTGCACCGCCGGCGCCGCCTCACCGGAGCGGAGGCGGACGAACTCGTCACGCTCTACCAGCGCACTGCCACGCACCTCTCCAAGGTCCAGTCGAGCGCCCCCGACCCCGCGCTCGCGGGCCGTCTCACGTCCCTGGTGGCGCGCGCCCGCAGCGCGGTGACAGGGCCGCGGAAGGCTTCCTGGAGGGACGCCGCGCGCTTCTTCGCCGCCGGCTTCCCGGCGGCCGTCTACCGCAGTCGGCACTGGTGGGTGCCGACCGCGCTGCTGTCGGTCGTCGTGGCCGCTCTCATCGGCGGGTGGATCGGCAGCCACCCGGAGGTCCGTGCCGCGATCGCCGCCCCGGACGAACTGCGCGAACTGACCCGGCCAGGCGGTCAGTACGAGGCCTACTACTCCAGCCACCCGGCAGCCTCCTTCGCCGCTCAGGTCTGGACGAACAACGCACAAGCGGCCGCCGTCTGCCTAGTCTTCGGCGCACTGCTCGGTCTCCCGGTGCTGTGGGTGCTCTACCAGAACATGCTGAACCTCGGCATCGGCATCGGACTGATGGAGTCCGCCGGCCGCCTCGACACCTTCCTCGGGCTGCTGCTGCCGCACGGGCTGCTCGAGTTGACCGCTGTCTTCGTCGCCGCGGGTACGGGCCTGCGGCTGGGCTGGACCGTCATCGACCCCGGTCCGCGCAGCCGCCGCGTCGCGCTGGCCGAGGAGGGCCGGTCGGCGATCGGTATGGCCATCGGTCTGGCCGCGGTCCTGTTCGTGTCCGGCGTCATCGAAGCCTTCGTGACGCCGTCCGGACTGCCCACCTGGGCGCGTATCACGATCGGCGTCGCCGCTGAACTCCTGTTCCTGATGTACGTATATGTCCTGGGACGTCGTGCCGCACGAGCGGGGGAGACGGGCGATGTCGGTGCCGCCGACCGCCCGGACACGGTTCCCACGGCGGCGTGATGTGCGTGAGCGGCGGCTGACCTGCTACTGTTCGGGCCGTCCCGGAAAACCGTTGACTTCGGCAATCCGAGGCAGTAGATTCGAACGGTTGCCCCGAACTGGACGAGTTCGGCTGCGGCGGTTAGTATCTCCTTCGCTTCGAGTCGCGAAATCCGAATTGCGGATGTCGCCGGAGAAGCACCCCCGAACTTCTGTCGAATTTCGTTTGATAGAGTTTGGAAACACCGAGAGGGAAGCGCCCGGAGGGGCCCTGTGAGGGGTTGCGAAGGTAGCGTCCGTTCTTTGAGAACTCAACAGCGTGCTAAAAGTCAACGCCAGATATGTTGATACCCCGTCCCCTGTT
>NZ_JBOHCV010000235.1:0-15653 GCF_050698815.1 Streptomyces sp. | reverse complement strand
GGTCCGCCGTGCCCGCCGCATCAACCGCGAGCTGAGCGAGGTCTACTACTACGCGCATCCCGAGCTCGACTTCGAGAACCCCTTCCAGCTCCTGATCGCCACCGTGCTCTCCGCCCAGACCACGGACCTGCGGGTCAACCAGACGACGCCCGCACTCTTCGCCGCCTACCCCACGCCCGAGGACATGGCGGCGGCCGACCCGGAGAAGATGGAGGAGCTGCTGCGCCCCACCGGCTTCTTCCGCGCCAAGACCAAGTCCGTGCTCGGCATCTCCGCCGCTCTGCGCGACAGGTTCGACGGAGAGGTGCCCGGCCGGATAGCGGACCTGGTCTCGCTGCCCGGTGTGGGCCGTAAGACCGCCTTCGTCGTGCTCGGCAACGCGTTCGGGGTGCCCGGGCTCACCGTCGACACCCACTTCGGCCGTCTCGTGCGGCGCTGGAAGCTCACCGAGCAGACCGACGCGGACAAGGTCGAGGCGGAGATCGCGGAGCTCATCCCGAAGAGCGAGTGGACGATGTTCTCGCACCGCACGATCTTCCACGGCCGCCGCGTCTGCCACTCCCGCAAGCCCGCCTGCGGCGCCTGCCCCATCGCGGAGCTGTGCCCGTCCTACGGTGAGGGCGAGCTCGACCCGGAGAAGGCGAAGAAGCTGCTGAAGTACGAGATGGGCGGCAAACCCGGCCAGCGCCTCAAGCCCCCGCCGGACTACCCCGGCAGCCCCGCGCCACCCTTGGGCGCCGACGGGGCCGCCCAGTGAGCGGTTCGGGCCGCCCCCCGGCTCGTGACGGGTCGCTCGACGGCCGTTCCGTCGAGGTCAGCGACAGCGGTCTGCCCGACTGGCTGACTCCCGTGCTGCACGTCGCCGGCACCGTCGAGCCACGGCAGCTCAGCCGGTTCCTGCCGCCCGACGACGGCGGGGGACGGCCCTCGGCCGTGCTCGTGCTCTTCGGCGCGGGAGAGCACGGCCCCGAGCTGCTGCTGATGGAACGGGCCTCCAGCCTCCGCTCGCACGCGGGCCAGCCCTCTTTCCCGGGCGGCGCCCTCGACCCCGAGGACGGCGACCCGGCGGGCGACGGGCCGCTGCGGGCGGCGCTGCGCGAGGCCGAGGAGGAGACCGGGCTCGACCCGTCCGGCGTACAGATCTTCGCCACGCTGCCCGCGCTCTACATCCCGGTGAGCGGGTTCGTCGTCACGCCGGTGCTCGGCTGGTGGCGCCGTCCCACGCCCGTATCGCCGGTGGACCCCGGGGAGACGGCCCGGGTCTTCACCGTCCCGGTGGCCGAGCTGACCGACCCGGCCAACCGCGCGATGGCCGCGCACCCCTCGGGATACACCGGCCCGGCCTTCTGCGTGGGGTCCGCGCTGGTGTGGGGCTTCACGGCCGGGGTGATCGACCGGATCGTGCATTACGCGGGCTGGGAGCGGCCCTGGGACCGCGACCGGCGG
This sequence comes from Streptomyces sp., assembly GCF_050698815.1. Taxonomy (GTDB): domain Bacteria; phylum Actinomycetota; class Actinomycetes; order Streptomycetales; family Streptomycetaceae; genus Streptomyces. Next base: position 14,207 of record NZ_JBOHCV010000235.1, on the reverse strand, counting down.
TTGCCGCTCGACTGGCACGCATGATCCGACCGCCACGTCCGGCCTTTGGCATCCGCATGAGACGGTGGCTCCCGTGAACGCCCTGGACATTCTGCTCGTGCTCGCCGCCGTCTGGTTCGCCCTGGTCGGCTACCGCCAGGGCTTCGTCGTCGGAATCCTGTCGGTGGCCGGCTTTCTCGGCGGCGGTCTCGCCGCCCTCCTGGTGCTCCCCCCGCTGTGGAACGCGCTGACGGACGGCACCCCGCCCGGCACCCTCGGCGTCGTGGGGGCGGTGGTGGTCGTCATCGTCTGCGCGTCCGTCGGCCAGGCGTTCACCACCCACCTCGGCAACAAGCTGCGGCAGCACATCACCTGGTCGCCCGCGCGCGCCCTCGACGCGACGGGCGGCGCGCTGGTCAACGTCCTGGCGATGCTGCTGGTCGCGTGGATCATCGGCTCGGCCGTGGCCGGTACGTCGCTGCCCACGCTCGGCAAGGAGGTGCGCGACTCCCGTGTCCTGCTGGGTGTTTCGCGGGTGATGCCGCAGCAGGCGGACGGCTTGTTCAACGAGTTCTCCTCGGTGCTCGCGCAGAACGGCCTGCCGCAGGTCTTCTCGCCGTTCTCCAACGAACCGATCACCTCCGTTCCCGCCCCGGACCCGAAGCTGGCGAAGAGCCGGGTCGCCACCGAGGCCAAGCGCAGCATCGTCAAGGTCGTCGGCACCGCCCCCGAGTGCGGCAAGTTGCTGGAGGGTACGGGCTTCGTCTTCGGCCGGCACCGCGTGATGACGAACGCCCACGTGGTCGGCGGCGTCGACGAACCGACCGTGCAGATCGGCGGCGTGGGCCGGCCCCACCCCGCCAAGGTCGTTCTCTATGACTGGCGGCGCGACATCGCCGTCCTCGACGTCCCCGGCCTCCAGGCTCCGGCACTGAAGTTCGCGTCCACGGACGCCACTCGAGGCGACAGCGCCATCGTGGCCGGCTTCCCGGAGAACGGCTCGTACGACGTCCGTCCCGCGCGCCTGCGTGGCCGTATCCAGGCCAACGGCCCGGACATCTACCGCCGCGACACGGTGCGCCGCGACGTCTACTCGCTCTACACCACCATCCGCCAGGGCAACTCCGGCGGCCCGCTGCTCACCCCCGACGGACGGGTCTCCGGCGTCGTCTTCGCGAAGTCGCTGGAGAGCTCGCGCACCGGCTACGCGCTGACCGCGGACGAGGTGCGCGGGGACGTTCGGCGTGGCCGCAGCGCCACGGGCCAGGCCGACAGCCAGGGCTGCGCGAGCTGATCCGGCGCGAGCTGATCCGAAGTCAGCCGCGTGGGTGCCGCAGCCGCGCGCCGAACCAGCGCGCGCGGCGCCTGAGCAAGTGCGGAATCCCCGGCTCGGTGAGCATCCCGAACCGGTCAGGACGGTAGCGGCCCATGCGCTGCACAGCGACCACTCTCCTCTGTGCCCTGCGGTTGCGGTTGCGGATACCTGCCACGCCACGGAAGTCGTGCGTCAAGCCCATACCGCGCACTCTGCCCCCGGCTCAAGGTCAGTAATCGTCTGACGGGCCATCAAATGGTTATGCGCGTGGCACGTGTTGACGCGGCGCCGGTCAGCGGTCGGGCTCGGGGTCCTTGAGCCAGCCGATGAGTTCGGCGGAGAAGGCAGCGGGGTCCTCCTCGTGCGGCCAGTGCCCGAGCCCGTCGAACAGCCGCCAGCGGTACGGAGCTTCGACGTACTTCCCCGACCCGGCCGAACTCCGGGTCCGCAGCACCGGGTCCAGGGAGCCGTGCAGTTGCAGCGTGGGCACCCGCACCGGGCGCTTCATGCGCCGGTTGAACTGGATGCCGTCGGGCCGCGCCATCGACCGCACCAGCCACCGGTAGGGCTCGATCGAGCAGTGCGCCGTCGACGGTACGCACATCGCCCGCCGGTAGTTCTCGACCGCTTCCGCCATGTCCGACTGTTCGGGCCGGCCGGGCTGGTCAGGCTGGTCGGGCTGTTCCGACAGCCGGGGGCCGGCCCACTCCCGTACGAGCCGCCCCACCAACTCCCCGTCGTTCGCGACGAGCCGACGCTCCGGCACCCACGGCCGCTGGAATCCCCAGATGTAGGAGCCGGCCGCCGTCTGCCGGACATCGCCCAGCATCGCGGCCCGCCAGCGCCGCGGATGCGGCATCGAGGAGACGGCGAGGCGCCGGATCAGCTTCGGCCGCATCACCGCCGCCGTCCAGGCCAGGTAGCCGCCCAGGTCGTGCCCGACCAGCGCCGCGTCCGGCTCGCCGAGGGAGCGGATGACGCCGGTGACGTCGAGGGCGAGGTTGGCCGGGTCGTAGCCGCGTGGCGTACGGTCGCTGCCGCCCACGCCGCGCAGGTCCATCGCCACCGCGCGGTAGCCCGCGTCCGCGAGGGCGGTCAACTGGTGCCGCCACGCCCACCAGTACTGCGGGAAGCCGTGCAGCAGCAGTACGAGCGGCCCGTCACCCATCTCCGCGATGTGGAAACGTGCTCCGTTCGCGGCCACGTCCCGGTGCGTCCAGGGGCCTTCTGGGCGGATCACGTTCGCGGAGCCTGCGGGGTGGGTCATACGGCGAGCCTGTCACACTTCCGGTGGCCCCACCCCAGCGCGCGGGCCCACACCCGCACGCCCCTTCCGGGTGGCCTCAGGCCGCCCGCAGGCGCCGCTCGGACGCGCTCAGACGCCCGCCGAGCGCCGCTCGCGGTCCTCCCCGGCGGCCCGCACGGGCGGCGGCCCTTCGAGACCCCGCAGGTCCGGCTTGCGCTCGACCGCGGGGCGCGGGTGCGGCTTGGCGCGGGAGAGCACGGAAGCCGTCGCCTTGGCGGAGGCGATCGACTTCTCCGGCGGCTTGATCCGCTTGAACTTCCGCATCGCCAGCAGCAGCAGGATCAGCGCCAGCACGATGAACGCGCCGCCCACGATCAGGAACGACCAGGCCAGGCCGAGTCCCAGGTTGTGGATGCCGTACGCCGCGGCGAAGCTCAGCACCGGCAGCGAGAAGAGCAGCAGCACGCCGGCGACCGTGGCGGAGCCGCCGCCCACGATGCCGCGCTTCACGTCCTGCCGGATCTCCGCCTTGGCCAGCGCGATCTCGTCGTGGACCAGGCCGGACATCTCGGCGGTGGCCGAGGCGACCAACTGGCCGAGGCTGCGGCCGTCGTCGGCAGAACTCATGTGTCTGACTCCCTCTCCTGTGTGGCGGGCCTGCTCGTCGGTCAGATCATGCCGGACCATCGTGCGGGACGTGTGCCTGTGTTGACGAAGCGTACGGCTGCCGCGCGCCGCCGTGGGCAACAGCGCGGGAGGGGCACCCGGCCGACACCGGATGCCCCTCCCGCCCGTACTCAGCCGTGCTCGGAATCGCTCAGCAGCGCTCTCTCACTCCTCGCTCGCCGCGCCCGGCAGCTTGTCCTGGATCAGTGCCATGACGGAGGAGTCGGTCAGCGTGCTCACATCGCCGAGTGCGCGGTTTTCGGCCACGTCGCGCAGCAGCCGCCGCATGATCTTCCCGGAGCGGGTCTTGGGCAGCTCCGCGACCGGCATGATCCGCTTGGGCTTGGCGATCGCGCCGAGCTGCTTGGACACGTGCCCGCGGAGCTCCTCCACCAGACCCTCGTCCTCGGCGGCGGTGCCGCGCAGGATGACGAAGGCGCAGATTGCCTGCGTGGTCTGCGGGTCGGTGGCGCCGACGACCGCCGCCTCGGCGACCTTCGGGTGCGAGACGAGCGCCGACTCGACCTCGGTGGTGGAGATGTTGTGCCCCGACACGAGCATCACGTCGTCGACCCGGCCCAGCAGCCAGATGTCGCCGTCGTCATCCTTCTTGGCACCGTCGCCGGCGAAGTACTTGCCCTCGAAGCGCGACCAGTAGGTGTCCAGGAACCGCTTGTCGTCGCCCCAGATGGTGCGCAGCATCGACGGCCACGGTTCGGTAAGCACCAGGTAGCCGCCCCCGCCGTCGGGCACCTCGGCGGCCTGGTCGTCCACGACGGTGGCGGAGATGCCGGGCAGCGGACGCTGGGCCGAGCCGGGCTTGGTCTCGGTGACGCCGGGCAGCGGGCTGATCATCACGCCGCCGGTCTCGGTCTGCCACCAGGTGTCCACCACGGGCGTACGGTCGCCGCCGATGTGGTGCCGGTACCAGACCCACGCCTCCGGGTTGATCGGTTCGCCGACCGACCCCAGGACGCGCAGCGAGGACAGGTCGAACTTCGCCGGGATGTCGTCGCCCCACTTCATGCAGGCGCGGATCGCGGTCGGGGCGGTGTAGAGGAGGGTGACGCCGTACTTCTGCACGATCTCCCACCAGCGGCCCTTGTGCGGGCTGTCCGGTGTGCCCTCGTACATCACCTCGGTGGCGCCGTTCGCGAGCGGCCCGTAGACGATGTAGGAGTGGCCGGTGACCCAGCCGACGTCGGCGGTGCACCAGAAGACGTCCGTCTCCGGCTTGAGGTCGAAGACGGCGTGGTGGGTGTAGGCGACCTGGGTCAGATAGCCGCCACTGGTGTGCAGGATGCCCTTGGGCTTACCGGTGGTGCCGGAGGTGTAGAGGATGAAGAGCGGGTGCTCGGCGTCGAAGTTCTCCGGGGTGTGCTGGTCGCTCTGCCGGTCGACCACGTCGTGCCACCACACGTCGCGGCCTTCGGTCCAGTCGATGTCGTCCTGACCGGTCCGCCTGACCACCAGCACGCTGCGCACGTTCTCGGTGCCGGGCCTGGTCAGCGCCTCGTCGACGGCGGGCTTGAGCGCGGTGGGCTTGCCCTTGCGGTGGCCGCCGTCGGCGGTGATGACGACGCGGGCGTCGGCATCCTCGATCCGGGTGGCCAGCGCGTCGGCCGAGAAACCGCCGAAGACCACGGAGTGCGGGGCGCCGATGCGGGCGCACGCGAGCATCGCGACAGCGGTCTCCGGGATCATCGGCAGGTAGATGGCGACCCGGTCCCCGGTCCGGACTCCCAGTTCCGTCAGCGCGTTGGCGGCCTTGCAGACCTCGCGCTGCAGGTCGGCGTAGGTGAGGCTGCGGGAGTCGCCCGGCTCGCCCTCGAAGTGCAGTGCGACCCGGTCGCCGTTGCCCGCCTCGACGTGCCGGTCCACGCAGTTGTACGCGACGTTGAGCTTGCCGTCCTTGAACCACTTCGCGAACGGAGGGTTCGACCAGTCGAGGGTCTCGGTCGGCTCGGTGCCCCAGCTCAGGCGGCGTGCCTGCTCGGCCCAGAAACCCAGCCGGTCGGTCTTCGCCTGCTCGTACGCCGCCGAGGTGACGTTGGCGTCAGCGGCCAGCGTGGCGGGCGGCGCGAACCTCCGCTCTTCCTTGAGCAGGTTGGCCAGGCTTTCGTTGCTCACGGCATCTCCCTCTCTCAGGGGTCCCAGCGTGTCCGCTGTGTCCGGTTCATCGGCCCTGGCTCCCTAGCTCATCAGCCGGTGCGCCCCTGTGACAAGGGTTCTCGATCAAATTGGTTTAGACCTTTTGGGGGGATGTGCGCCTTCGGTGGTCCGGTCAACGCCGCGCAAGGTGTCCTTCGCGAGCCTCCGGGCGTACGGGCGCGAAGATCACCTCTTCGGGGCCGGCGCCCGCCTCCAGGACGTACGCCTGTGCCCGTGCCAGGTCGAAGTACATGCCGTGCAGTTCCAGCGAGCCGCTGCGCACCTGCCGCGCCACGCAGTCGTGGGCCCGCAGATGCTCGAGTTGCTGCAGCACGTTGTGCAGGCAGAGCGCCTCGATGTCGTCCGCGGTCTCCCGGCCGGCCAGCCGCGGCGCCGGGACTGCTGCCGGGTGTGTGTCCGGACCCGTGCCTCCGCCCGAGTCCCGCTGCCGGACCGCCGCGCGCTCGAGGCTCGGCCGCCCGTGCCGCAGCCAGCGGCCGAGCGGGGTGTCGCCGGACGTCTTCGCGCCGGCCGTTCCCGCCGTGTGGAGCGCCTGCATGGCACCGCATCCGGAGTGTCCGCATACGGTGACGGACCTGACTCGCAGGACATCCACCGCGTATTCGATGGCCGCCGCCACGGACTCGTCCCGCACCTCCTCGCCCGGTGGTGGCACCAGATTGCCGATGTTGCGCACCGTGAACAGGTCACCCGGACCGCTCGCGGTGATCATGCTGGTGACCAGCCGGGAGTCGGCGCAGGTGAGGAAGAGCTGAGTGGGCCGCTGCCCCTCCTTCGCCAGCCGCGCCAGCTCCTCCCGTACCAGCGGGGCGGTGACCTGCTGGAAGTGCCGCACCCCACCGAGAAGTTGATTCAGACCGCGGCCGTGTTCCATGAGCGAGCCTCCCGGGCCGGTCCATCACGTCATGCGCACCGTAAGTAATCGTACAGAAACGCTCTGTAATGAGTAAACGAATCGTAATGCACGGCAAAGACTTCTCGAAGTGCCGCGTGGCGAACGAGACACCGGTTCCTTCCAAGGAGTGAAGAACTCACCTCAACCGCTTGTCCGACTTGCCCGAATTCCATGATCTGCAACGTTGGATTCACGTACCGGAGTTGATCCGCTACGCAGCGACAGCGACGAGAATGAGGTGAACCGATGGCAGCCACTCGGCAGTGGTACATAGGCATATCGGCGGGAATGGCACTCACCGCCCTCATGAGTGGCTGTTCCGGCACCACCACGGGAGGCCCCCGCCACAACCGCGGGTCCGCCCCCGAGGAGAAGCCCGAGCAGCAGGCCCGCGTGATCGGTGACGGCTCGACGTCACTGACCGGCCGGCAGCCGAACCAGCCCACCTCCACCAAGCTCGCCACCGGCGAGAAGCCACCGCAGTTCGTGGTCTTCTCCTGGGACGGCGCAGGCGAGGACGGCAAGAAGCTCTTCTCGCACTTCCGCAGGGCAGGGAAGAAGTACGGCGCTGCACAAACGTTCTTTCTGAGCGGCGTCTACACCCTGCCCGAGGATTCGGCGAAGCTCTACAAGCCCCCCGGCCACGCGGTCGGCGCCTCGGCGATCGGCTACCTCAAGAACCGGAACATACGGGCGACGCTGCGGCAGATGCGCAAGGCGTGGCTCGAAGGCAACGAGATAGGCACCCACTTCAACGGGCACTTCTGTGGCCCGAACGGTGTCGGCAGCTGGTCGACCGAGCAGTGGAAGAGCGAGATCCGCCAGGCCAAGTGGTTCGTGAAGCACTGGAAGACGACCACCGGCTGGGACAAGGCCGATCCCCTCCCCTTCGACTACGACAGGGAGCTGATCGGCGGCCGTAGCCCCTGTCTGGAGGGCCAGCCCAACCTGTTGCGGGCAGCACGGGAGATGGGTTTCCGCTACGACTCCAGCGGCAACGGGACCCAGGTCTGGCCGAAGAAGAAGAGCGGGCTGTGGGACGTGCCGCTGCAAGAGGTCCCCATGCCGGGGCGAAAGTTCGAGACGCTCTCGATGGACTACAACTTCCTGGCGAACCAGTCCGGAACCGTCCACGGCCCGGTCTCGAAGCGGGCGGCGTACGGGGAGCAGATGCGCAAGGGCCTGATGAAGGGCTTCAAGCGCGCCTACAAGGGCAATCGCGCCCCCCTGATCCTCGGCAACCACTTCGAGGAGTGGAACGGCGGCGTCTACATGAAGGCCGTCGAGGACGTCATGAAGTCGGTCTGCCGCAAGACCGCGGTCCGCTGCGTCTCGTTCCGGCAGCTGGTCAACTGGCTGGACGCGCAGAACCCCAAGGTGCTCGCCAAATTCCGCAAGCTGGACGTCGGTGAGCGGCCCAACGGCGGCTGGCGGTCCTACCTGGCGAAAGCGCCGGCAACGGCGAAGGCCGCGAAGGCCGCGAAGTCCCGCTGATCCGCCGCCGGTCCTGCCGGCCTGCCGGTCCATACAGGCAGGCCGGCAGGCCGGCTCAGACAGGCTGCGCGGCCGCCTGTTCGTGCAGCACGAACGTCGGGTCGACCTGGCCCGCCAGGTCGGTGCCCGTCTTCTCGTTCCCCCAGCTCTCCGCGTTGCGCAGATGGAAGTGCACCATCTGCCGCGTGTAGCGCTCCCAGTCGCGCCGCTCGTACGCTCCGTCCGCGGTCTCCCAAAGGGCGTGCAGCGCACTGCGGTTGACCTCTTCCAGCTCCGTCAGCGGGTGCGGGCTGCCCTTCTCCATGGCACGCACCCAGTCCGAGTGGCCGAAGGTGACCAGCAGGTCGTCACCGACCTCGTCGCGCAGGAAGTCGACGTCGTCCGCGCCCTGCACCTTGTTGCCGACCACGCGCAGCGGAACGCCGAAGTCCCGTGCGTACTCCTTGTACTGCCGGTAGACCGAGACACCCTTGCGGGTGGGCTCCGCGACCAGGAACGTCATGTCGAAGCGGGTGAACATTCCGGAGGCGAAGGAATCGCTGCCCGCCGTCATGTCGACCACCATGAACTCCTCGCGCCCGTCGACCAGATGGTTCAGGCAGAGTTCGACCGCGCCGGTCTTGGAGTGATAGCAGGCGACGCCGAGGTCGGCATCGCTGAAGGGGCCGGTGGCCAGCAGCCGCACGTCGCCGCCGTCGAGGGAGACCGTACGCGCACAGGCGTCGTAGACGGGATTGTCCTCGGTGATCCGCAGCAGCCGCGAACCCGCGCCGGGCGGGGTCGTCTTGATCATCGTCTCGGCGGAGCGGAGCCGGGGGTTCGTGCCGCGCAGATAGTCCTTGATCAGGGGGAGCTGTGCGCCCATGGCGGGCAGCGCGGCCGCCTCCGCTTCGGCCAGGCCCAGTGCGGCGCCCAGGTGTTGGTTGATGTCGGCGTCCACGGCCACCACCGGGACGCGTCGGGTGGCGAGGTGGCGGATGAACAGCGAGGACAGAGTCGTCTTCCCGCTGCCGCCCTTGCCGACGAAAGCGATTTTCATGAACAAGAGCGTAGGTTCGCGAGCCGTGTGAGCAGGAGGGGAGCGGGCGAAAGCCACTCGATCGTGGGGCGTCAGCTGGACGTACGGCCCCCGCGTAAGGTCGTACGCATGAGTAGCACCGCTGATCCTCTGGCGCCCCTGGGGGCGCTGCCCGGCGTTCAGGATGCCGTGGACTCCGTACGGAAAGCCGTGGACCAGATCTACGGCCACCGCATCATGCGCCGCCGCAGCAGCGAGGTGAGTGCGGAGGCGGCGTTGCGCGGGGCGCGTGGCTCAGCCGCCCTGGAGGGGGCCGACTGGGCGCTGGAGGAGCTGCGGCGGCGCACCGACTTCGGTGTCGAGGGCGAGGCGCGCACGGTCGGTGGCGCACTCCGGGCGACGGCCGAGGCGGGGCAGCTCCTCGACGTATGGCGGCAGTCGCCCCTGCGGGTCCTGGCCCGGCTGCACCTGATGGTGGCCGGGGGTGCGACGCCGGACGAGACGGTGGGGCGGCCGCGGCTCGCCGGGGAGACGGTGACCGGGCCCGGACTCGGGCTGGACTTGCCCGAGGCGGACGAGGTGGCGACCCGGCTGGACGGGCTGACACAGCTGGTGGTGAACGGGAGCGAGTCGCCGGCGCTGGTGCTGGCGTCGGTGGTGCACGGGGAGCTCGTCACGCTGCGGCCCTTCGGTTCGCACAACGGTCTGGTGGCGCGTGCGGCCGAGCGTGTCGTGCTGGTGGGCAGCGGCCTGGACCCGAAGTCAATCTGCCCGGCCGAGGCCGGCCACGCCGAGCTGGGGAGGGCCGCGTACGAGCGGGCGCTGGGCGGTTACGCGGCCGGGACGCCGGAGGGCATGGCCGAGTGGATCGGCCACTGTGGGCGGGCGATCGGCTTGGGCGCGCGCGAGACGACGGCGGTGTGCGAGGCGATGCAGCGCGGGGCGGCGTAGTCGCCTCGCTGCGCGAGAGCCGCGGGAGCGCGAGTCTCACCCAGGCTCCACACAATTGCGGCGGCACCGTCTTCGTCGGTGCCGCCGCTGGCATGTCTACCGGGTTACCAGTGCGTGCTCTCTTTAGTGCCCATCAAGTCGGGACTTTGCCCGTCACCTGGTGAGACCTGCCCGATCCGCGGGCTCGGCGTCGCGTGGGTGCCCAATATTCATGCATCCGGTCCGTGGGCCTTTGTGCGTACCGTCATCTCCTTCGGATGGCGCCGGTCTCGCGGGCCGTTGATTCCTTTGTACTGCGCGCGGCACCGAAGCGGAAGCCCTTGCCACTGATCTTTACCTTTGCCGTCAAAGGGGTCCGAAGCGGGCGCGGCGATGGCTGGTGTACCAGACCAGTCCCGCGGTCGCCGCCGCCGCGCCCACCGCGGCGGCGGTGAGGGCGAGTGCCGGCCGGGAGGGCATCGAGAAGGTGGGCATCCGCTGCTTGAGCCGGACCGGACGGGAGAAGGTGAGAACCGGCCAGTCGCGGGCGCCGGCTTCCTTGCGCAACGCTCGGTCCGGGTTGACCGCGTACGGATGCCCGACCGATTCCAGCATGGGGATGTCGGTGACGGAGTCGCTGTAGGCGTAGCAGCGGCTGAGGTCGTATCCTTCCGCCTCGGCCAGCCCGGCGATCGCCTCGGCCTTGGCCGGGCCGTAGGCGTAGTACTCCACCTCGCCGGTGTAGCAGCCGTCCTCGACGACCATGCGGGTGGCGACGACCCGGTCCACCCCGATCAACTCGCCGATCGGCTCGACCACTTCGGCTCCGGAGGTGGAGACGATGACGACGTCGCGTCCCGCGAGGTGGTGCCCCTCGATGAGAGAGGCGGCCTCGTCGTAGATGATCGGGTCGATGAGGTCGTGGAGGGTCTCTGCCACGATCTCCTTCACCTGCTCGACGTTCCAGCCGCGGCACAGCGCGGAGAGGAAAGCACGCATCCGCTCCATCTGGTCGTGGTCGGCTCCGCCGAGGAGATAAACGAACTGGGCGTAGGCAGTACGGAGTACGGCACGGCGATTGATCAGGCCACCTTGGTAGAAGGACTTGCCGAAGGTGAGCGTGCTCGACTTCGCAATGACCGTCTTGTCCAGATCGAAGAACGCGGCTGTGCGGCGCATCGCTTGGTTTTCCACGAAGGAGAGCATAGGCGCCAACCATTCGGCGTAAGCTACGGTGCGTGGGTTTGCCTGAGAAGGCTCTCGGGTACACCATGGAAGTCACGGATCGTTCGCGACCGTGCTAACCCGGCCCGACTCCTCCCCCCCCGAGTCGGCCCTGGGGACGACCCCCGCTCTCCCCCCCGGCGGGGGTCGTCGCATGTCCAGGGGGTTTTTGCTCGTTCATCGGGCGTTGTGTCCCCCTCGGACGGCCCTCGGCGGCCGCCGCTCCTGACCCATCAAACCCGTAACTGAGTGTAATCGTTTCGCTGCTCTCAGGAACTCACCGGGAAGAGTGACGGAGTTATTCACAACTCGCGGGATCTCCACAGTTTTCGAGCATGATCACCAAGCTTTTCGCGTTCACCGCACAGTGATTCCCGACAGCTCCCGCAGGTGTTTGCGGAAGTGCGGCTGTGAAGCGTGAAGGGGGAGTGGATCGTGGCCGAAACCATTCTGATTGTCACCGAGGACGAAGAACTTCTCGACGACCTGCTGCGGCTCTGTGCTGCGGCCGGGGCCGAGGCGGAAGTCGTGCACGGCGGTCCCGGGAGCCGGGTGGGCTGGGCCGGCTGGAGCGGCGCGGCGGCCTGGGAGAAGGCTCCGCTCGTACTCGTGGGTGACGACTGCGCGGGTGCGGCCGGACTGGGTGGTGCGCCCGGCGGCGGACCGCCCGGAGGGCTGCGCAGGGCGGGTGTGCTCCTGGTCGGCCGGGACCTGGACGACTCCGGGGTGTGGGAGCGCGGCGCCCGCATCGGGGCCGAAGGCGTGGTGGTGCTGCCGGACGCCGAGACCTGGCTGGCGGGCCGTATCGCCGACGCGGCGGAGTGCGTCGGGCGGCCCGCCCTGACCGTCGGCGTACTGGGCGGACGCGGTGGGGCGGGAGCCTCGACCCTCGCCTGTGCGCTGGCCGTCACGGCGGCACGGACCGGCCGGCGCACGATGCTCATCGACGGTGACGCACTCGGCGGCGGACTGGACGTACTGCTCGGTGGAGAACGGACGGAGGGACTGCGATGGCCGGCGTTCGCGGAGTCGCGGGGGCGGGTCGGCGGCGGTGCGCTCGCGGAATCACTGCCGAGACTGCACGACTTGAGCGTGCTCAGCTGGGACCGGGGGGACTCCGTGCTGATCCCCGCGGACGCGATGAGGTCCGTGCTCGCCGCCGCGCGGCGACGCGGTGGCGTGGTCGTCGTCGACCTGCCGCGGCGCGTGGACGAGACCGTCGCCGAGGCGCTGGCCCAGACCGATCTCGGACTGCTGCTGGTGCCCGCTGAACTTCGCGCGGTGGCCGCCGCGCACCGGGTGGCGTCGCGTACGCAGATGGTGCTGCGCGATCTGCGGGCCGTGGTGCGCACCCCCGGCGGCCCAGGCGGAGCGCGGGGATACGGACCCGGCCTGGACGAGGAAGAGGTCGCCCGACTGCTGCGACTGCCACTCGCCGGTGAACTGCCCTGGGAGCCGGGACTGCTGGAAGCCGTGGAGCGCGGGGCGCCGCCGGGTGCGCGGACGAGCGGGGCGCTGGCCGCCTTCTGCAGGGAGTTCTGGGCGCAGGCGCTGAGCGACGGAGTGAGCGGGGGAGGTGTGGCCGTATGAACGGACGGCGCGGACTGAGCGGGCGCATGAGTCGTACGACCGGTACGGGCACCGGGCGGGTGCCGGGACCGGTGCCGGTACCGGTCCCGGAGGAGACACTGCTGGACTCGGTGCGCAGGAGGCTCGCGGAGACGGGTGCCGAGCCGACACCGGCCCGGGTGGCGGCGGCGCTGCGCGCACAGGGACGGCTGCTCGGCGACAGCGCCGTGCTGGGCGTGGTGGAGGCGCTGCGCTCGCAGTTGGTGGGCACGGGCCCGCTGGAGCCGCTGCTCGCCGAACCTGATGTCACCGACGTGCTGGTCACTCGCCCCGACGAGGTGTGGGTCGACCGGGGGCGAGGCCTGGAGCGTACCGATGTGCGCTTCCCGGACGCCGCGTCCGTACGGCGGCTCGCGCAGCGGCTGGCGACTTCGGCGGGCCGGCGGCTGGATGACGCCAGGCCATGGGTCGACGCCCGGCTGCCGGACGGCACCCGGCTGCACGCGGTGCTGCCGCCGGTGGCCGTCGGCTCGACCTGCCTCTCGCTGCGGGTGGTGCGCCCGCGGGCATTCCGGCTGGAGGAGTTGGTCGCGGCGGGCACGGTGCCGCCGGGCGGGGAGCGGCTGCTCCGGGCGCTGCTGGACGCCAGGCTCTCGTTCCTGGTCAGCGGTGGGACCGGCTCGGGCAAGACGACGCTGCTCAGCAGCCTGTTGGGGCTGGTGGGGCCGGAGGAGCGAATCGTGCTGGCCGAGGACTCGGCCGAGCTGCGGCCCGACCACCCGCATGTCGTACGGCTGGAGGCGCGGCCCGCCAACCAGGAGGGCGTCGGGCGGGTGGGACTGGACGACCTGGTGCGGCAGGCGCTGCGGATGCGGCCCGACAGGCTGGTCGTCGGCGAGGTACGGGGCGCTGAAGTGACCGATCTGCTGGCCGCCTTGAACACCGGTCACGAAGGCGGCTGCGGCACGCTGCACGCCAACGCCGCCGCCGACGTCCCCGCCCGGCTTGAAGCGCTGGGGACCACGGCGGGACTGGACCGGGCCGCCCTGCACAGCCAGTTGGCGGCGGCGCTGGACGTGCTCGTGCACCTGGCGCGGGACCGCTCGGGCCTGCGGCGGATCGCGGAGATCCACGTACTGGCGAGGGACCGCGAGGGACTTGTCACGACGGTGCCGGCTGTGGTGTGGGGTGAGCGCGGGTTCGTGGCGGAGCGCGGCGCACGGCAGCTGTGGGGGCTGTGCGGGCGGGCCGCCGGGCACGCCGGCGGGCTGAGCCCGTCCGGCTGTGCGACGGGGCTCGCATCCCAGGGGGTGGCCCGGTGACCGGTGTCGGCGGTGTCGGCGGGCAAGCGGTGCCGGGCATGGACGCGGCACCGGTGTACGCGGCGATGGTGTGCCTCGGCGCGGCGGCCTGGCTGCTGGCCGGGCGGGATGACGGGGGGCGGCGGGCGCGGTTGCTGCTCGCCGGGGCGGCCCGGCCGGCCGAGCGTGATCCACTCAGCCGGCCCCGGCTGCCCCCAGGGCTCGCCGGCTTCACCGGACTCTCCGGAGTCGTCGCGCTCGTACGCGACCGGTTCGGTGGTGGGGCCGCGCACGCGTGGTGGTGCCTGCTGGGCGGCGCGGTGGCCGCGCTGCTCGGGGAGTCGTGGCTGCCGCTGCTCGGCGGCGTGGCCGCGGTGCCGCTGGTGCGGCGTTGGCTG
>NZ_JBOHCV010000234.1:0-9731 GCF_050698815.1 Streptomyces sp. | reverse complement strand
TGGACCGGCTGGTGGGCGCGGAGACCTTTCTCAAGTGTGAGAACTTCCAGCGCGTCGGGGCCTTCAAGTTCCGCGGCGCCTACAACGCCGTCTCACGGCTGTCGCCCGAGCAACTCTCGCGCGGCGTGGCCGCTTACTCGTCCGGCAACCACGCCCAGGCCGTCGCGCTGGCCGCACGGGAACTGGGCAGCACGGCGCTCATCGTGATGCCCGCGGACTCTCCCGCCACCAAGCTGGAGGCCACCGCCGCCTACGGCGCGGAGGTCGTCACCTACGACCGCTACACCGAGGATCGGGAAGCCATCGGCCGGCGGCTGGCGGAGGAGCGCGGGCTCACCGTCGTGCCGCCCTACGACGACCCGCACGTCATCGCCGGGCAGGGCACGGCGGCGCTGGAACTGCTGGAGGAGACCGGGGAACTGGACGCCCTGGTGCTGCCGGTGGGCGGCGGGGGGCTGGCCGCCGGTTCGGCGACGGTGGCGACCGGCCTGCAGCCGGGTATCCGCGTCATCGGCGTCGAGCCGGAGGAGGGCGACGACACCCGGCGCTCGCTGGCGGCCGGCCACCGGGTGGCGCTGGACGGCATTCCGCGCACCATCGCGGACGGGCAGGGCGCGATGGTGCCGGGCGAGCTGACCTTCCCGGTCAACCAGCGGCTGCTGGCGGGGGTGGAGTTGGTGAGCGAGGAGGAGATCCTGGCGGCGATGCGGTTCGCCTTCGAACGGCTGAAGATCGTGATCGAGCCGAGCGGTGCGACCGGACTGGCCGCCCTGCTGGCGGGGCGCATCGATCCGGTGCCGCAGCGCGTCGGGGTCATCATCTCGGGCGGCAACGTGGGGATGCGGCGCTTCATGGAACTGATGGAGGGCAGCGCCGGGTAGCCCGGTCCCGTACGTGGGGGACGGCCGGCACCGGGGCAGGTGGTACCGGCCGTCCTCACTCGGCGTGCCGTGGGGGCCCGCCGAGGCTTCTGACGGTACGTAAGGATGCGGCCGTTGCCGGGTTGTTATCAAGGACCGGCAAGGGACTTGACGCGTCCGCCCGTCCGGCTCTCAGCCGCGGCGCCGGGGAACCGGTACCCGTGCCAGGTCCTCGGCGATGGTCAACTCCCCCTCGAAACCCGCCTCCCGTGCCTGGCGGGCGAAGGCCGAGGGGTCGCTGTAGCGCTGCGAGAAGTGGGTGAGGACGAGGCTGCGTACGGCGGCCTGTGCCGCGACCCGGCCGGCCTGGCCGGCGGTCAGATGGCCGTACTCCTCGGCGAGCGCCGCGTCCTCGTCGAGGAACGTGGACTCGATGACCAGCAGGTCGCAGCCCTGCGCGAGGGTGTGCACGCCCTCGCAGAGCCGGGTGTCCATGACGAAGGCGAAGCGCTGGCCGGGCCGGGGCTCGCTGACCTCCTCCAGCCGTACGCCGCGCAGTTCGCCCGCGCGCTGGAGGCGGGAGATGTCCGGGCCGCTGATGCCGCGCTCGGCCAGCCGCTCGGGGAGCATGCGGCGGGAGTCGGGCTCGACAAGGCGGTAGCCGTACGCCTCGACGGGGTGGGAGAGCCGGTGCGCGGAGAGGGTGAAGGGCGGATCCTCACTGGTCGCGTCAGCGGCGGACGCGGCGGCGGCCAACTCTCCGGACGCGCCGACCGGTTCCTCCCGCAGCGCCACCGTCTCCCGGTAGGCGGTCGCGTACCGCAGCCGTTCGAAGAAGCGCTGTCCGCTCGCCGGATAGTGCGCCGTGACGGGGTGTGGCACCCGGTCCAGGTTGATGCGCTGGATGACGCCGGCCAGCCCCAGGGCGTGATCCCCGTGGAAGTGCGTCACACACAGCCGGGTCAGGTCGTGCACGGCGACCCCGGCCCGCAGCATCTGGCGCTGGGTGCCCTCCCCGGGGTCGAAGAGGAGGCCGTGGCCGTCCCAGCGGAGCACATAGCCGTTGTGATTGCGGTGCCGGGTCGGCACCTGGCTCGCGGTGCCCAGCACGACCAGTTCACGTACGGACATGGGCGGTCGGAACGCCTCAGCCGGGTGGCCAGTTGAAGCCGCGGCCGCCGAGCACGTGGGCGTGCGCGTGGAAGACCGTCTGGCCCGCTCCGTGACCGGTGTTGAAGACGACGCGGTAGCCGGTGCCGGGACCGGTCTCCGAGGCGACGATCCCCTCCTGCTCGGCGACCTCGCCCGCCTCGCGCAGCATCTCGGCGGCGAGCTGCGGCTCGGCGGCGGCGAGCGTGGCGGCGTCCGGATAGTGCGCCTTGGGGATGACGAGGACGTGCGTGGGCGCCTGCGGGTTGATGTCCCGGAACGCGGTCATCGTCTCCGAGTCCCGGATCACGGTCGCCGGGACCTCGCCCGCCACGATCTTGCAGAACAGGCAGTCCGCCTGCGATTCTCCAGCCATGCGGGGATGTTACCGGTCCGGCGGCCGCCGCCGCGGGTTCCGGGGCAGGCCGGGTCAGGACCAGCGGCCGGTGCGGCCCAGCAGCAGGGCCGCCGCCGCGGTGCCCGCCGTGGACGTCCGCAGCACCGTGGGCCCCAGCCGGTACGGTCGCGCGCCGGCGTCGGCGAACGCGGTCAGCTCCTGCGGGGAGACCCCGCCCTCGGGCCCGACGACCAGCACGATGTCACCATCCGGCGGGAGTTCGGCGGTCGCGAGGGGAATGCCGCCCTCCTCGTGCAGGACCGCGCCCAGCGCTGCACCACGCAGCAGCTCGGCCACCCGCGCGGTGCCGGCGAGGTCGGCGACCTCGGGGAAGCGCAGCCGGCGCGCCTGCTTGCCGGCCTCGCGCGCGGTGGAGCGCCATTTGGCGAGCGACTTCAGCCCGCGCTCGCCGTTCCACCGGGTGACGCAACGGGAGGCGGCCCACGGCACGATCGCGTCGGCGCCGGTCTCGGTCAGGGTCTCCACGGCCAGTTCGCCGCGGTCGCCCTTCGGCAGTGCCTGCACGACGGTGATACGGGGCCGCGGCTCCGGCTCCGTCCGTACGGCCGTGATCGCCACCTCGAGGCGGTCCTTGCCGGAGACGGCTGCCACCGTGCCGGAGGCGCCGGTGCCCGCGCCGTCCGTGAGGACGATCTGCTCACCGGGGCGCAACCGCCGTACGGAGACCGCGTGCCGTCCCTCGGGCCCGTCCAGCACGATGGTGCCGTTGCCCTCCGGTGCCGTGCCTGCCAGCTGCTCACGGCCGGCGAGGAAGACCGGGGCCGTCATCCGGGGCCGCCCCCTTTCGCCGGCTCTTCGCGGGCCGCCACCAGCTCCGCGACCAGCGTTTCCACCAGCCGGCCCGCGGGCATCTCGCGCGCCAGCCGGTGACCCTGGCCCGCCCACAGCGCCATGCCCTGCGGGTCCTGCGCCTTGGCCGCCGCCTTGCGCAGCCCGGCGGTGAGGTGGTGCACCTCGGGGTAGGCGGCCGGCGCGTACCGGCCGTGCTCACGCAGGAAGCGGTTGACCAGCCCCCGTGCGGGCCGTCCGGAGAAGGCGCGGGTCAGCTCGGTGCGGACGAAGAGCGGGTTGGTCATGGCCTTCTTGTGCACCGGGTCCGCCCCCGACTCGGGGCAGACCAGGAAGGCGGTGCCCAGCTGTGCCGCGGTCGCGCCGGCGGCCAGCACCGCGGCGATCTGGCTGCCCCGCATGAGGCCGCCCGCGGCGATGACCGGCAGCGGCACGGCCTCGGTGACCTGGGTCAGCAGGGTGAGCAGGCCGAGACCGCTGCCCGTGCCGTCCTCCTGCGGATCGTCGCGATGCGTGCTCTGGTGCCCGCCCGCCTCGATTCCCTGTACGCACAGGGCGTCGGCGCCGCACCACTCCGCGACCTGCGCCTCGGCGACGGAGGTGACGGTGACCACCGTGTACGTGCCACGCTTGGTGAACCGCTCCAGGACGCCGCGGGTGGGGCAGCCGAAGGTGAAGGAGACGATCGGGACCGGATCGTCGAAGAGGATGGCGAGCTTGGCCTCGTAGGCGTCGTCGGTGCCGTGGCCGGTCTCACCCAGCTCGGTCTCGTACCAGCTCGCCTCGCCGGTGAGCTGCGCGCGGTAGACCTCCACCGCCGCCGGGTCGCTGTTGCCGGGCTGCGGCATGAACACGTTGACGCCGAAGGCACGCTGAGTGAGCCCGCGTACGTGTTTGATCTCCTCGTACATGGCGTCCGGCGTCTTGTAGCCGGCGGCGAGGAAGCCCAGCCCGCCCGCCTCGCTGACGGCGCCGACCAGCTCCGGGCAGGAAGCACCACCCGCCATGGGGGCCTGCACGATCGGATGCTCCATGAAGCCGGAGAGCCTGGTGGGCGCTGAGGACATGGCCACATCCTGTCACGTGGCGTGTGATTGCAGTCAGGCCCCTGTCATCGCACCGAAGGCGCGTCAGCGGCCGTTGAAAGCGTCCTTCAGCCGGGAGAACAGTCCTTGCTGCCCGGGCTGGAACTGACCTGTCGGCCGTTCCTCGCCGCGCAGTTCGGCCAGCCGCCGCAGCAGTTCCTCCTGCTCCGGCTCGAGATCGCCCGGCGTCATCACCTCTACGTGGACGATCAGCTGACCGCGACCGCCGCCCCGCAGGTGCGTGACGCCGCGCTCGTGCAGCGGGACCGACTGTCCGGACTGGGTGCCCGGCCTGATGTCGATCTCCTCCAGCCCGTCCAGCGTCTCCAGCGGCACCTTGGTGCCGAGCGCCGCCGCCGTCATCGGGATGGTGACCGTGCAGTGCAGATCGTCACCGCGGCGCTGGAAGGTCGGGTGCGAGGACTCGTGAATCTCGACGTACAGGTCGCCGGCCGGGCCGCCGCCGGGGCCGACCTCGCCCTCGCCCGCGAGCTGGATGCGGGTGCCGTTGTCGACACCGGCGGGGATCTTGACCGTCAGGCTGCGCCGCGAGCGGACCCGCCCGTCACCGGCGCACTCCGGGCAGGGCGTGGGCACGACCGTACCGAAGCCCTGGCACTGCGGGCACGGGCGCGAGGTCATGACCTGGCCCAGGAAGGACCGCGTCACCTGGGACACCTCGCCCCGGCCCCGGCACATGTCGCAGGTGTGCGCCGTGGTACCGGGCGCCGCGCCCTCACCGTGGCAGCTGTTGCATACGACGGCCGTGTCGACCTGGATGTCCTTGGTCGTACCGAAGGCGGATTCGTCCAGCTCGATGTCGAGCCGGATCATGGCGTCCTGCCCGCGGCGCGTACGGGACCGGGGGCCGCGCTGCGACGCGTTGCCGAAGAAGGCGTCCATGATGTCGGAGAAGTTCCCGAAGCCCCCGCCGAAGCCGCCGGCGCCGCCGCCGCCCGCTCCGGCCGCCGGGTCACCGCCCAGGTCGTAGACCTGCTTCTTCTGCGGGTCCGACAACACCTCGTAGGCGGTGTTGATCTCCTTGAACCGCTCCTGCGTCTTGGGGTCCGGATTGACGTCCGGGTGCAACTCGCGCGCCAGCCTGCGGAAGGCCTTCTTGATCTCGTCCTGCGAGGCGTCGCGCTGCACGCCGAGGACCGCGTAGTAGTCCGTCGCCACTTAGGACTCCGCGAGAATCTGTCCGACGTACCGTGCCACTGCGCGTACCGCTCCCATCGTTCCGGGGTAGTCCATGCGGGTCGGTCCGACCACGCCAAGTTTGGCTACCGCTTCGTCGCCCGAACCGTAACCGACCGACACGACCGATGTGGAACTCAGTCCTTCGTGAGCGTTCTCATGTCCGATTCGTACGGTCATGCCCGAGTCCTTCGCCTCCCCGAGCAGCTTCAGCAGCACGACCTGCTCCTCCAGCGCCTCCAGCACCGGCCGGATGGTCAGCGGGAAATCGTGCCCGAAACGCGTGAGGTTCGAGGTGCCGCCGATGATCAGCCGCTCCTCGGTCTCCTCCACCAGCGTTTCCAGCAGGGTGGCCAGCACCGTGGAGACCGTGCCACGGTCGTCGGCGTCGAACGCCTCGGGCAGATCCTGCACCAGGGACGGCACCTCGGTGAAGCGCTCACCCACCACCCGGCTGTTCAGCCGGGCCCGCAGGTCCGCCAGCGTCGACTCGCCGACCGGCGCCGGGCAGTCGATCAGGCGCTGCTCGACCCGGCCGGTGTCGGTGATCAGCACCAGCATCAGCCGCGCGGGAGCAAGCATCAGCAGCTCGACGTGCCGCACCGTGGACCGGGTGAGCGACGGATACTGCACGACGGCGACCTGCCGGGTCAGCTGCGCCAGCAGCCGCACCGTGCGCCCCACCACGTCGTCGAGATCGACGGCGCCGCCGAGGAAGTTCTGGATGGCCCGCCGCTCGGGAGAGGAGAGCGGCTTGACGCCCGCCAGCTTGTCCACGAAGAGGCGGTAGCCCTTGTCGGTGGGGATGCGGCCGGCGCTGGTGTGCGGCTGTGCGATGTAGCCCTCGTCCTCCAGCACCGCCATGTCGTTGCGCACGGTGGCCGGGGAGACCTGGAGGTTGTGCCGCTCGGTGAGCACTTTGGAGCCGACCGGCTCCTCCGTGCCGACGTAGTCCTGGACGATGGCGCGCAGCACTTCGAGTCTGCGTTCGCTGAGCACCGCGCACACCTCCCGTCCGGACCTGACCTGACTGGCTCGCACCTCTGACGCCTCGGGCGCCTCGCGCGCCCCTGGCATCTCCGGTGTCCTGGCACTCTCATTGATTGAGTGCCAGCTCCCCTGGGCCAGTGTACGGCCGGTAGCCCTGGCGGGGGCAAGAGCGGCCCGGTCGACCGTATCGCCGATAGCGTCAACGCATGACAGGACACGGGGAATACGGGCCGGGCGGGGACGGCTGGGAGCGGCTCGCTCCGGGTGTCGTACGGCGCAGGCTGCCGCGCTGGGACGCGACGGCCGGGGCGGTGCGGGGCCCGGCGGGAGTACTGGTCGTCGACACCGGGTCGAGCCTGGCGGAGGGGGCGCGCATCCGCGCGGAGCTGGACGGCCTGTTCGGGCTGCCGGTGACGCACGTGGCGCTGACCCACGGGCACTTCGACCACGTGCTGGGCACGGCCGCCTTCGGGGACGTGCGGGTGTACGGGGCGGCCGGCCTGGACGAGTACCTGGCGGGCGCGGGGGAGGAACTGCGCCGGGACGCCGTCCGGTTCGGCCTGCCCACCGAGGCCGTCGAAGCGGCGACGGACGTGCTCGTCGCACCGCGGCACGTGGTTCCGGGAGAACTCGCCCTCGCCCTGGACGACCGGCAGGTGGTGCTCGCCCGCCTGGGACCGGCCCACAGCGAACACGATCTGGCGGTCCTGGTCCCGGGCACCGGCGGCGGCCCGGACGTCGTCTTCTGCGGCGACCTGGTGGAGGAGTCCGGCGAGCCGCAGGCGGGCCCCGACGCGCGGCCCGCGCGGTGGCCGGCCGCGCTGGACCGGCTGCTGGCGCTGGGCGGCGAGGACGCGCTGTACGTACCCGGGCACGGGGCGGTCGTCGGCGCGGACTTCGTGCGCGCCCAACGGGACGTACTGGCACGCCGCTTCGCCTCTTCGTGAAGAATGCCGTCATGCGCAGCCGTCACTACGATTCCGATCTGACCCCGCCGTGGAAGAAGCCGCGGCAGCCGGTGCCGGAGTTTCCGGCCGAGCCCGGTCCCGACCTCGTCGTGGAGGAGGTCACCACGGGATTCTGCGGTGCGGTGATCCGCAGCGAGAAGACCGCGCAAGGGCCGACGGTCACCCTGGAGGACCGGTTCGGCAAGCACCGGGTCTTCCCGATGGAGCCGCGCGGCTTCCTGCTGGACGGGGAGGTCGTCACGCTCGTACCGCCGGGCACCGCTGCTGGTGCTGCTCCTGGCACGGCGCGCCCGCAGCGCACCGCCTCCGGTTCGGTCGCCGTGCCGGGCGCGCGTGCCCGGGTGGCACGGGCGGGGCGGATCTATGTGGAGGGACGGCACGACGCGGAGCTGGTGGAGAGGGTCTGGGGCGACGATCTGCGCATCGAGGGGATCGTGGTCGAGTACCTCGAGGGCATCGACGACCTCCCTTCGATCGTGCGGGACTTCGCCCCCGGCCCGGACGCCCGGCTCGGCGTGCTGGTCGACCACCTGGTGCCGGGTTCGAAGGAGTCCCGTATCGCGGCGGAGATCACCGGCGAGGACGTGCTGGTGGTCGGACACCCCTACATCGACGTCTGGGAGGCGGTGAAGCCGTCCTCCGTCGGCATCGAAGCCTGGCCCCGGGTGCCGCGCGGGCAGGACTGGAAGACGGGCGTGTGCCGGGCGCTGGGCTGGCCGGAGAACACCGGTGCCGCGTGGCAGCGGATCCTGAGCGCGGTGCGCTCGTACAAGGATCTGGAGCCGGACCTGCTGGGGCCGGTGGAGCACCTGATCGACCATGTCACGGTGGGGTCCTCCTGACGGAGTCGGCCCCGGGACAGTGGAGCCCGGCCATCACGGACAATGGGAGCCATGCCCTCCGCAACCCCCGACGGCGATCCCCCTAGGCCTTCGGCCTGGGGGGACCCCCAGCCCGAGGACGGCTCTCTCCCGCCCTCCGCCCTGGCCGGCCGTGCCTCCCGTCCGCTCGGCTTCTATCTCCACGTGCCGTACTGCGCGACCCGCTGCGGCTACTGCGACTTCAACACCTACACCAGCGCCGAGCTGCACGGCTCCGGCGGCGTGCTCGCCTCCCGCGAGAACTACGCGGCCACCCTCGCCGACGAGATCCGGCTCGCCCGCAAGGTCCTCGGGGACGACCCGCGCAGCGTCGGAACCGTCTTCGTCGGCGGCGGCACACCGACGCTGCTCCCGGCCGCCGACCTGGGCAGGATGCTCTCCGTCATCCGCGACGAGTTCGGGCTGACGGCGGACGCCGAGGTGACCACCGAGGCGAACCCCGAATCCGTTGATCCCGGCTATCTCGCACAGCTCCGCGAAGCGGGCTTCAACCGTGTCTCCTTCGGCATGCAGAGCGCACGCCCGCACGTGCTCCGGATCCTGGACCGCACCCACACTCCCGGGCGGCCCGAGGCGTGCGTCGCCGAGGCCCGCGCCGCGGGCTTCACGCACGTCAACCTCGACCTGATCTACGGAACTCCGGGTGAGTCCGACGACGACTGGCGGGCCTCCCTCGAGGCCGCGCTGACCGCGCGCCCCGACCACATCTCCGCCTACGCCCTGATCGTCGAGGAGGGCACCCAGCTCGCCCGCCGCATCCGGCGCGGCGAGGTCCCGATGACCGACGACGACGCGCACGCGGACCGCTACCTCATCGCGGAGGAGACGCTGTCGGCGGCGGGCATGGCCTGGTACGAGGTCTCCAACTGGGCCACGGCCACCGACCCCGCGGCACGCTGCCGGCACAACGAGCTGTACTGGACCGGCGCCGACTGGTGGGGCGCCGGGCCGGGCGCACACAGCCACGTGGGCGGTGTCCGCTGGTGGAACGTCAAGCATCCGGCCGCCTACGCCCGAGCCCTGGCGGAGGGCCGCTCCCCCGGCGCCGGCCGCGAACTGCTCAGCGCCGAGGACCGCCGGGTCGAGCGCGTCCTGCTGGAGCTCCGCCTCGCCGCGGGCTGCCCGCTGGAGCTGCTCGCCCCCGCCGGTGCGGCGGCCGCACGCCGGGCACTGTCCGACGGACTGCTGGAGCCGGGCCCGTACGAGCGGGGCAGCGCCGTGCTCACGCTGCGCGGCCGGCTGCTCGCCGACGCGGTCGTGCGCGACCTGGTGGACTGACGTGGTGCGGGTTCAGTCGCGCAGCGGTCGGCCGGTCGAGTCGGTCGTGTAGCCACCAGCGCCGACGAGGTAGAGGATCCCCTCGACGAAGCCCCAGAGCGAGCCGATGCCACAGG
>NZ_JBOHCV010000233.1:0-1916 GCF_050698815.1 Streptomyces sp. | reverse complement strand
CACGGCATGGAGATCCTGCGCACCGCTACGGCCCGGCGCCCCGAACACGCCCTGGCGGTACTGCACTTCACCGTCCAGCGCCCGCTCCTCCCCGTACTGCGCGCGATCGGCCACCGGCACACGGCCGGGCCCGACCCGCTCACCGGCCCGTTCGCGCCGGAGCAGTTGCTGGGCGACCTCGCCGAAGTACGTGTCGGCGCCGACGGGTTCTCGATCGGCCGCCCCTACACCGTCGCCTTCCTCACCCCCGACGAGCAGCACGCGCCGGCGCTCCGCGCCGATGCCGAGGCGGCGCTGCCCGCGGGTGCCGACCGCTGGCTGTGGCAGCTCGCCTCCCGCTCGACACCCGTGGACTTCCCGCTGGCTCCCGAGATCGCGGCGGAGGAACTCGACCGAGCCGTGCGCGTCTCGGCCGACTGGAGCGCGCTGGTGCTGCGGCACGGGGCGGCCTTCCTGGGCCACCGGGCCGACACCGGCGACGGTGACTTCTACGATTTCGGCGCCCTCCACGCCCGTACCGTCTACCTCGACGCGCTGCTGCTCGGATCGCTCCAGCGCGACCACATCGACGAACTCACCGACGAGCTCTCCGGCATCTTCGACTCCGCCCGGCTGGCCGCCGGAGTCGCCTCGCTGGAGAAGAACATCGCACTCTTCCGCAGCACCTACTGGCGCCAGCACCTGACCGCCCACGGTCCGGCCAACGCGCTGCTGCTCGCCTTCCAGGCACAGCACCGGCTGCCCGTCCGCTTCAGCGAAATCCTTGCCGAGGCCGCGGACTACAGCAGGCTGGTCCAGACGCAGGAGAACCAGCAGATCAGCGGCGCGCTCGGCGTCCTCACCATTCTCGGTCTGCCGCTGGGCACCGCCCTGGGCATCCTCCAGGTCCTCGGCGACCAGTCCCCGACCCACCTGCTCGTCGCCCTGGCCGCCTCCATCGCCGCGACCGGCGCCGTCCTCACCACGCGCTACGGGCGCCTGGTGCTGTCCTCCCTACGCGGCAGCGCCGGCCCGAAGCCGCCGGACTGACAACCGTCTGCCTGCGACCCTCGCCGGCGAGCTGAGGCATGGCTGTACGGAGAGCGCTCAATCCAGCACGTGCCGGCCCTTGCCCAGGGCGACGATGCCCTCCGGGGAGACCGTGCAGTACGCCGCGTCGTGTTCGCCGTTGACGCCGATCGTGGCGCCGTCCGGTACGACGACGTTCTTGTCCAGGATCGCCTGCCGTACGACCGACCCGCGGCCCACCCGTACGCCCGGGAGCAGCACCGCGCCCTGCACCACCGCGCCCTCCTCGACCACCACGCCGGGTGCCAGCACCGAACCCGTCACCTGCCCGGCGATGACGGCGCCCGCACTGACCATCGACTCTCTCGCGATGCCGCCGGCCACGAACTTCGCCGGTGGCAGCTGCGCCTGGTTGGTGAAGATGGGCCAGTCGCGGTTGTAGAGGTTGAAGACGGGGTTCGGCGAGATCAGGTCCATGTGCGCGTCGTAGTACGCGTCGAGGGTACCCACGTCACGCCAGTAACCGTGGTCGCGTTCGCGCTCGCCGGGGACCTCGTTGCCGTCGAAGTCGTAGACCTGGGCCTGGCCGCGCTCGGTGAGCAGCGGCAGGATGCTGCCGCCCATGTCGTGTACGGAGTCCTCGTCCTCGGCGTCCTGCCGCAGCGCCTCGAGGAGGACGCTGGTGGAGAAGATGTAATTGCCCATCGAGGCGAACACGTGGTCCGGGTCGTCGGCCAGGCCCGGCGGGTCGGCCGGTTTCTCCAGGAACTCCCTGATCCGGGTGTCGTGCGGCACCGTGCCGATGACACCGAACGAGGCGGAGTGTTCGCGCGGCACCTTGATGCCCGCGACGGTCACGCCCGCGCCGGTCGCGATGTGCTGCCGCAGCATCTGGCGGGGGTCCATGC
>NZ_JBOHCV010000232.1:0-10894 GCF_050698815.1 Streptomyces sp. | reverse complement strand
CGCTCCCTGTATTCGACGGTAGCAATCGTCCGCGTCCTCAGCGCGCTGCCGGTGCGGCTGTGGGCAGAAGGGCCCAGACGGTCTTGCCGGTGGTGGTCGGGTCCGTGCCCCAGTCAGTGGTGAGGGCGTTGACGAGGGCCAGGCCGCGGCCGTGCTCTTCGTCCTCGGAGGGGTGGCGCAGGCGGGGGAGGGCGATTGCGCAGTTGTCGCTGACCGCGATGCGGAGTGCGGTGGTCTCGCGGGCCACGTCGACGGTCACGGTGGGGCCGCCGCCGTAGCGGATGGCGTTGCCGAGCAGTTCGCTGAGTACGAGCTGTGCGGTGGGTGTGGTCTCCGGCAGGCCCCACTCGGCGAGGAGCTTGGCGATGGTGTGGCGCACCGCCGGCACGTTGGCGGGGTCGGTCGTGACGGAGGCCCGGTAGTGGTGCGTCACGGGCGTCCCTGTTCGAGGTACGCGACGAAGGCGGCCCGGTAGGGGAGACGGGTCCGGAGGTAGGGGAGATGGCGCGGGGAGAGGGCGACCACGCCCTGTGCCCGGTGGTCCCGTACGAGGGCGTCGACGGTCCGCCAGCCGAGCCGGTCGGTGAGGGGCCGGTCGAGGGGCCCGGTGTCGTACACCGAGTCGACCACCTCCCAGTCGCGGGCGGCGGCGAGTTCGCGGAGCGATCCCATGATGCGGGCGGGGTCGGTGGCGTCGTGTACGCAGGCGTAGAGGACGACCCGGGCGCGTAGGTCGTGCGGGGTGTTCCGGGTGTTCGGGGGCTCTGTGGGAGGGGGCATCTGTGGCTCCGGGGCAGTGAGTTGGCTGGTCGGCTTGCCAATGAGCCTCAACGACATGCGAGTTAATATGCAATCGAACCTCTGAACTCAAGAGAAAGTGGTATATGCCGGAACTCATGCAAAGTGCTGCGCACCACCTGCAAGCGATGTCAGACTCTGTGCAAGCGAGCCCGCACGCTGGGTAGTGGGCAGCAGGAGGGGGACAGATGGCCGCGAAGCGTGGGCCGACGGTGCGTCGGCTCCAACTGGGTACTGAGCTGCGGCGGTTGCGGGAGAAGGCCGGGTTCACCATGGACGAGGCCGTGTCCGGGCTCGGTTTCAGCCAGCCGAAGCTCTCCCGGGTGGAGAAGGGCGACATCGGTTTGCCCAAGTCAGCGGACCTGGAAGCGCTCCTGGAACGGTACGGAGTTGAGGACCCGGACGACGTCGAATTCCTGACGGAACTGCACCGGGACTCGCTGAACCGGGGCTGGTGGTCCACCTACCGCACGTTCCTGCCGTCCGGCATGGCGACGTACATCGGTCTGGAGACGGAAGCCCGGACGATCGACGCCTGGGAGACGAACGTGGTGCTCGGTCTGTTGCAGACCGAGCGCTACGCGCGGGCGATGTTCGAGCGGGCGAAGTCCATCGAGGAGACGACGACACAGTTCGTCGAGCGCAACATCGCACTACGCATGGAGCGCAAGGAGCTGGTCACCCGGGAGGCGAGCCCTGTCGAGTTGTGGGTCATCCTCGATGAGGCCGTGCTCCGGCGCGTCATGGGCAGTGCCGAGGTGATGCGGGAGCAGTACGCCGAGATCAACTCGCTGGCAGCGCTCGATAATGTGACTGTGCAGATTCACCCAATGGCGTCGGCGTCCTATCGCTGCACGCGAGGCCCGTTCACCGTGCTGGGCTTCGACTCGCGTCTTCCCTCGCTGGTGCAGGTCGACGACGCTTCTGGTGCTGTGTCGGCAATCGGTGAACAGTATGAGGTCTGGAAGCACGCTCGCAGATTCGACGCCATGCGGGCTGGGGCGCTGTCTCCCGAGGACACGCCCCGAGTTCTCGAAGCACTCACGCGAGAGATCGGACACTGAGTGAAGCAGCAAAGCCTGGCCAGCGCCCTGTGGCTGAGGTCGTCCTACAGCAACGACAGTGGCAACCAGTGCGTCGAGGTCGCGGACCTCGGGGCCCGGGTCGGGGTGCGCGACTCCAAGGACACCGGTCGCGCACCCCTCACCACTCCGCGTACGGCGTGGGCCTCCTTCATCGGGCACATCGCCCGGCGGGCTTGAATCACGGCGTCGCGTGGGCGGCCATGACGTGTTTGACGCGGGTGTAGTCGTCGAAGCCGTAGCGGCTCAGGTCGCGGCCGATGCCGGACTGTTTGTAGCCGCCGTGCGGCAGTTCGGCCAGGATCACCTGGTGGCAGTTGAGCCAGACGGAGCCGAAGTCGAGCGCGGCGCTCAGCCGCATCGAGCGGCCCAGGTCGCCCGTCCATACGCTGGAGGCGAGGCCGAAGTCCACGCCGTTGGCCAGTTCCAGCGCCTCCTCCTCGGTGTCGAAGGGCTGGACCGTCACCACCGGGCCGAAGGTCTCCTGCTGCACCGCCGGGTCGTCCTGGCGTACGCCTGAGATCACCGTCGGCGGGAAGAAGAACCCGGACCGGTCCAGCGGCTGCCCGCCGGTCTCCAGCACGGCGTGCGGCGGCAGTTCACCGATCACAGAGCTCACCCGGTCCAGCTGCGCCGCGCTGTTGAGGGGGCCGAGGAAGGCGTCCTCCGACGGGCCGCCCACGGGCGTGTCCCGTGCGGCGGACACCAGGGCCGCCAGCACCGGCTCGTAGGCTGAGCGCTCCACCAGCACGCGGGTGACGGCCGTGCAGTCCTGGCCCGCGTTGAAGAACGCCGCATCCGCCAGCGCCCGCGCCGTGCGTGCCGGGTCGACGTCGGCGAAGACGAGCGCCGGTGCCTTGCCGCCCAGTTCGAGGTGGACGTTGGTGACCCGCTGCGCCGCCGAGCTCATCACCTCAGAACCGGCCCTGGTGCTGCCGGTGATGGCCACCATGTCAACGTCCCGGTGTTCGGCCAGCGCCCGGCCCGTCTCGCGGTCACCGCACACCACGTTGACCACGCCGGGCGGGAACGCCTGGGCGGCCAGTTCGCCGAGCAGCACCGTGGAGGCGGGAGTGGTGTCGGACGGCTTGAGCACGACCGTGTTGCCCGCCGCCAGCGCCGGGCCCAGCTTCCACACCGCCATCATGAACGGGTAGTTCCACGGCGTGACCTGGGCGACCACGCCGACCGGCTCGCGCCGTACGTAGGAGGTGTGCCCCTCCTCGTACTCGGTGGCGGCGATGCCCTCCAGTACGCGGGCCGCCCCGGCGAAGAAGCGCAACTGGTCGACACCGCGGTCGATTTCGAGCGTACGGGTCACCCCGGGCGGCTTGCCCGTGGCGCGTACTTCGGCGGCAAGCAGCTCCTCGGCGTTCTCCGCCACCAGGTCGGCGAGGTGCAGCAGGGCACGCTGCCGGTCGGCGGGGGTGCTGCGGCGCCACCCGGTGAAGGCGCGGCGGGCGGCGCCGACCGCGGCGTCCACCTCTGCCGGTGCGGTACGGGGCGCGGTGCCGTAGACCTCGCCGGTCGCGGGGTCGGTCAGTTCCATGCGGTCGGCGACCGGCACCTGCTTGCCGTCGACGACGTTGTGCAGGGTCAGGGGGTCAGTCACGGCGTCAGTCACGGTGGGCCTCTTCACGCAGGGATGCGACGGTCGTGTCCGGGGTCAGCCGTCCCTCGGCGGGGCGCAGCGCGATGAGTGCCGCTTTCCCGCCCGTCAGGCAGCGTTCCAGCGCGGGTGCGAACTCCTCGGTGGTGGTGACGGTTTCGCCGTGTGCGCCGAAGGCGCGCGCGTACGCGGCGAAGTCGGGATTGGCCAGGTCGGTGCCGCTGACCCGGCCGGGGTAGTGCATTTCCTGGTGCTTGCGGATGGTGCCGTAGGTGCCGTTGTCGATGACCAGGATCAGCGGTGTGCCGCCTTCGGCGACGGCCGTCGCCAGCTCCTGCCCGTTCATCAGGAAGCAGCCGTCGCCCGCGACGGAGACGACCTGGCGTTCCGGGTGGACGATGCCGGCGGCGACGGCCGCCGGTATGCCGTAGCCCATCGAGCCGTTACGGGGGCCGAGTTGGCGTCGGCCGTCCCCGTAGCCGAGGAAGCGCTGCGCCCATATCGCGTGGTTGCCCGCGCCGAAGGTGATGACGGTGCCGGACGGCAGCCGGGCGTCGAGGGTGGCGAAGACGGCGCCGAGGTCGAGCGGCTCGTCGTTGTGTACCGGTTCGCGGTAATCCAGGTGGGCGGCGCGGTCGGCTTCCGTGACCTTGGTCCAGTCGACCGGCCCCGGCCCGGACGGCTTGAGGTGCGCCACAGCTATGCCGAACGCCTCCGGCGAGGCCAGCAGGGCGAGTTCGGCGTGGTGCAGCGTGCCCGGCGGCTGCGCCTCCGGCAGCACCTGGACGATGCGGCGGCCTTCCGCCTGTGCTTCTGCCGGGGCCAGCAGCGTGTAGCCGTCGGTGGCCACATCTCCCGGCGACGCCCCCACGCAGACCAGCAGATCTGCTGTACGCACCCGTTGGGCGAGCGCGTCGGAGCGCCCGTAGCCGAGCTGCCCGGCGAAGACCTCGCACTCCTCGGCGACCAGGTCCTGACAGCGGAAGTCGACGGCCAGCGGCAGCGACCACTCCTCGGCCCAGGCCCGTACGTCCGCCCGCGCCCGGTCCGTCCAGCGGCTGCCGCCCAGCAGCACCAGCGGCCGGTGCGCGTCCTCCAGCAGCCCTTCGAGCCGGATGAGCTGGTCGGCGGAGACGGCTCCCTCGGGTATGGGCAGGGGCGCCGCGTCCGGTACCCGGGCCGTGTCGGTGAGCATGTCCTCGGGCAGCCCCACCACCACCGGTCCGGGCCGTCCGGAGGCCGCGACGGCGAAGGCGCGGGCGGTGAACTCCGGTATCCGGGCGGCGTCCTCGACCGTCTCGACGAGCTTGGCGTGGGCGCCGAACGTGCCGCGCAGGTCGAACTCCTGGAAGGCCGCGCGGCCGGTGTGACCGCGCGGCACCAGGCCGACGAAGAGCACCAGCGGCGTGGCGTCCTGGTGCGCTGTGTGCAGCGCGACGAGCGCGTTGGCCGCTCCGGGGCCGCGGGTGGTGAAGCAGACGCCGGGACGGCCGGTCAGTTTGGCGGACGCCTCGGCCATATAGCCGGCGCCGCCCTCGTGCCGGCACACGACCATCCGTACCGGCCCGTCGTGCAGCGCGTCCAGGACGTCGAGATAGCTCTCGCCCGGCACGCCGAACACGGTCTCCACGCCGTGTGCCGCGAGCTGGTCGACGAGGATCCGCCCGCCGGTGCGCGGGGGGTGGGGCAGGCTCATGCTGTTACCTTCACGTCCTTCGTCGTCTCGTGCTGGTCGCTGGGGGCGTGGCCGAGCCGGCGTCGCAGCTGCGGCCCCGCGAAGTAGGAACCGGCCGTGGTGCAGGCCGCGATGAGGATGAGCAGCAGTGCCGCGCTCCACGATGCGCCGTCGGACAGGCCGAGCATGGAGGCGGCGACCAGCGGCACGAATCCCGCGAGCACGCCGGAGAGGTTGTAGGACATGGCGACGGCGCTGTAGCGGAAGGTCTCGGGGAACATCCCGGAGATGACGGCGCCGATCGACGCGTACGGAATGGAGATCGCCCCGATCCCGAACGCGACGCCGAGGATGACCAGCGCGGGCTGTGCGGTGTCCACCAGCCAGAAGGTGGGGAATGCGGCCAGCACCGAGATGACGCCGCCCCAGGTGCACACCTTCCAGGCGCCGACCCGGTTGGCGATCCGGCCGGCGACGACGAGCACGCCGATCTCGACGACCGCGCCGACGAGCGTGGCGTTGAGCATCACCGACTTGTCGATGCCCAGCTCACCGGTGCCGTAGGAGATGATGAAGGTGGTCAGCAGGAAGAAGCCGCCGATGCCCAGGAAAGCGGCGCCCATGCCGATGATGATCCGTCCCCAGGTGCGCCGGAACGCCTCCTTGAGCGGGGCGGGCGGCGGTCCGTTCTGCTCGGCGTCGGCCATCATGGCCCGGAAGACTGGCGATTCCTCGATGCGCAGCCGCAGGTAGAGGGCGACGAGGAGGAGCGCGAAGGCGGCCAGGAACGGTATCCGCCAGCCCCAGGAGTAGAACGCCTCGTCGGGCAGCATCCCGACGAGCGCGAAGGCACCGCTGGAGAGCAACGTGCCTACGGGCGAGCCGAGTTGGGGGATCGAGGAGTAGCTGCCGTGCTTCTCCTTGGGCGTGTGCTCCAGCGTCAGCAGCATCGCGCCGCTCCACTCGCCGCCCACCGAGATGCCCTGCAGGAACCTGAGAGTGGCCAGCAGCGCGGGCGCCCAGATGCCGATGCTCGCGTAGCCGGGCAGCAGTCCGATGCAGCCCGTGGTCACGCCCATCAGCACGACGGTGATGATCAGGGCGGTGCGGCGCCCGTACCGGTCGCCGACGTGTCCGAAGATGGCGGCGCCGATCGGCCGGGCGATGAAGCCGACCGCGAAGGTGACGAAGGCGGCGATGGTGCCGATGGCCGGGTCGAGGTCGGGGAAGAAGAGCTTGTTGAAGACGAGGGCGGCGGCGGTGCCGTAGAGGAAGTAGTCGTACCACTCCAGCGCGGTGCCGATGAAGGCGGCGGAGAGCAGGCGCTTGACGTCGGCGGCGCCCATGGAGGGTGCGGCTGTGGGCGGGCTGGGGGTCGGGGGTGGGTGCTGCTGGCTCACTCGGTCTCCTCGGGGACGGCGACCGCTCGCGCGGGGGACGGCTGGACGGTGGAGGTCGGGGATGCGGGGACGCCCGCTCAGGCCAGATGGTGGAGCTGGGCGAGCGGGACTCCGGTGGCGGCGTCGGTGGCGGTGGGTGTGCCGTCGACGAGTACGGGGCCGTGGGTGCGCGGCACTTCGACGCGCGGGGTGGCGGTGTTGTAGAGCATGTCGGCGCGGGTGAGGCCGCGGCTGTCCCGTACGGGCGCGTAACGCAGGCCGCGCGGAAGGGCGTTGTGGGCCGCGGTGTCCGCCAGCGCCTCGGCGCCGACGAAGACGCGCGAGAGCCGCGAGGCCGCGTCGCCGAGGGCGCCGTAGTAGGGGCGGTAGCTACGGGGCTGGGTCAGCCGGGTCGAGCCGGAGCCCGAACCGGTGTTGCCCCAGGCCACGAAGCCGCTCTTGATGACCAGTTCGGGTTTGGTGCCGAACCAGGCGGGGTGCCAGAGCACGATGTCGGCGAGCCGTCCCGGGGCGACGCTGCCGACCTCGTGGGAGAGGCCGTGCGCGACGGCCGGGTTGAGGGTGATCTTGGCGAGGTAGCGCAGCACCCGTGCGTTGGCGGAGTGTTCGACGCCTCCCTCGCCGCAGCGCAGGGCCTGCAGGTGGGCGAGCTGCCAGGTGCGGCGTACGGTCTCGGCGATCCGGCCCATGCCCATGGAGTCGGAGTTGACGATGCTGATCGCGCCGAGGTCGTGCAGTGAGTTCTCGGCGGCGATGGCGTGGGCGCGGATGCGTCCCCTGGAGACCTCCACGTCGCTCTCGATGTGGTGGTTCTGCCGGTGCACGGTCATCGTCATCGGGAAGAGCTCGTCGACGGTGTTGACCGTGTAGGGGACGGTCGGGGTGGTCGAGGAGGGCAGGATGTTCGGCTCGGAGAGGACCTCCAGCAGGTCGGGGTGACCGCCGCCGCCCTCCACGTGGTACGCGTGCACGGTGCGGCCGCGCGTCGCGCCGATGGTGTCGCGCAGATAGCCGGACTCGTTCATCGAGTCGGTGTGCAGCGCCACCGGGAGGTCGGCGTGTTCGGCCGCGGCCAGGCAGGTGTCGACGATCCGCGGCGTGGCGCCGAAGTCCTCATGGATCTTGAAGCCGCCGGCGCCGGCCAGCACCACCTCGTCCAGCAGCTGCCGGGAACTGGACGAACCGCGGGCCAGGAACGCCACGTTGAGCGGCGTGCCCTTCCACGCGCCCATCAAGGTGTGCAGATTGTGGGCCGGGTTGCAGCCGATCTCCCACATCCCGCCCAGGCCCATGCCCACGACGGTGGTCACGCCGGAGGCGAGCGCGGCGGGCGCGATCTCGGGCGAGGAGAGGTGGACGTGGGAGTCCACGATGCCGGGGGTGGCGATGAGACCCTCGCCCGGCACCATCGAGGTGTGCGAGTCGACGGCGAACTCGACGGGCATCACGTCCGGGTTCCCGACGCCGCCGACCGCGACGACGCGGCCGTCCTTGACGCCGATGTCGGTCTTCCGTACGCCCAGTTCGGGGTCGAGCAGGACCACGTTGCAGATGACCAGGTCGAGCGCGGAGGCCCGGTCGGAGCGGGGAGAGGCGAGCAGGCCGTCGCGTACGGTCTTGCCGCAGCCGCCGAGCAGTTCGTCGCCGGGGGTGCCGTCGTCGGCCTCCACCTTGACCCACAGGTCGGTGTCGGCGAGCCGGATGCGGTCGCCGGTCGTGGGTCCGTACAGCGCGTTGTACGTACGCCGATCGACTGTGCGGCCGCTCCCGGGCCCACGCTGATCCGGGGAAGTCATGTCCGGTCCTCCTCGCTCGCGCCTTCGTGCCGGGCAGCCACCAGATCCACCTCGCGCTCGGCCCCGGGCTCGAAGACCAGGGCGGTCCCGGCGGGGATGTCGAGCCGCATCCCGGCGACCGCCTCCCGGTCCAGCAGCAGGGCGGGGTTGACCTCCGCGAGCGGATAGTGCGAGGAGACGTAGACGGCACGGTCGCCGGTGTTGCGTATGGCCAGCCGCAGCCGGCGCCGGCCCTGGTTGATCCGCACGGGCTCGGGCCCCGTGCGCACCGCCCCCGGCGCGGGCTCCGCGTCCGTGTCCCCGCCCGCGATGGGCTGGTCGATGGCGACCAGGGCCGTACCGCTCGGGAACAGCGCCTCGACCTGGACGGTGGGCACCATCGCCGGCACCCCCTCCAGCACGTCGTCCGCGGTGAGCGCTCCCCGGCCCACGGCGATCACCTCGTCCATGCTCAGCCCGTCCCAGGCGGCCTCCAGCACCTCGTCGCAGATGAGGGCGATGGCCTCGGGGGTGTTGAGCCGGCGTCCGCGGCTCCTGCGGCGGCGGGCGAGTTCCGCCGCGGTGAACAGCTGCAGCCGCTCGTTCTCGCGGGGTGTCAGATGCACTGCCGGGCCTCCAGGGGTCGACCGACCGGAGCGGGGGCCCACGGGCGGTCGCCCCAGGATGGCTGGTGCGGGGGAGGAGACCAACGTTGAAGTATCGCGGATCCGGGGGCCACAATCGTGCACATGCACAGTTCACCGCCCGCCCGTCCTACGTCGGCCCTCCCACCACCGGCGCCGCGGGTCGCCGAGCTCGCCGTCGAGTGCCTCGAAGGGGTCGACAGCCTGCTCGGCGACTGGCTGGAGAGCGTCCGCCCGGTCCGCGCCGAGTACGCGGACTCCGTGCCCGACGACGACGTCCGCGAGACCGCCCTGGGCGCGTTCGAGCTGCTGCTGCGCACCGTCGCCGAGCTGCCCGTACCGGCGAACCTCGCCGGCATCTCCGAACGGATCGGCGAGCGGCGTGCCCGGCAGGGCGTACCGCTGGACTCGCTGCTGGCCGCCGCCCGGCTGGACTTCCGCGTCGTGTGGTCCGCGCTGGTGGAGCGGGCCGACGACGCGGACAAGGTGCTGCTGGTGGCCTCCGCCTACCACGTGTGGGAGGCGGTCGAAGCCCACGTCACCGGCATCATGACCGCGTACCAGCGCACGGTGCTGGAGATGGGACGGCAGCGCGAGGACGAGCGCAGGCTGTGGTTCGCCAGGCTGCTGGAGACCGGCGGCCACAACCCGACCGTGGTGCGCGACGCGGGCCTCGCGCTCGGCTTCCAGCCCGCCGACCGGTTCCTGTGCGTGGCCGCGCTCCCGGGGTCCGGCGGCGGCCTCATCGACGCGGCCACCGCGCTGCGCTCGGCCGGCGCCACCGTGCAGCGGCAGACCGTCTCCGCGGCGTCGCTGCTGGTCGTACAGCTGGGGCGGCGGGTGACGGCGGACGCCGTCCTGGACCGGCTGGCAGGGGTGCCGTGCGGGCTGTCACCCGTCGCCGACGGCCTGGCCGAAGTGCCCCGCGCGGTCGAACTCGCCACCGCCACGGCAGGGGCGCTGCGGCCGGACGCCGCCGGACCGCTGCGGCTGGCGGACGCCTGGCTCGACATCCTGGTCCACCGCGCGGACTCCTTCGCCGGTCACCTGGCGCAGGACGTGCTCGGCGGGCTGCGCGCGGACGGCGTCCCGGCCGCCGAAGCCGAACGGCTGCTGCGCACGGTGCGGGTGCACCTGGCGGGCAGCGGCTCCATCGCGGACACCGCCACCGCGCTCTACTGCCACCGCAACACGGTCCAGCAGCGCTTCACCCGCTTCAGCGAACTGACCGGCCGCGACATCCGCCGCCCCGAGGACGCCGCCCTGGTGGCGCTGGCGCTACGGGTCGGGGCCGCCGATCACCGCTCGGCCGGCCGGTGATCCGCCCGCCGGCCGGTGATCGTCCGGATGGACGACGTCACTAAAGGGGTTGGCAACTGTGCGTCTTTGCCGTGGACTTCAGCCCATGACAGACCATGGCAATGAGCGGCGTACGGCGATCGTTACGGGTGCGGCTCGCGGTATCGGCGCGGCGGTGGCGAAGCGGCTGGCGCGGGACGGCCTCACGGTCGGAGTGATCGACCTGAGCGAGACGGACTGCGCCGCCACGGTGGAAGCCATCACGGCCGACGGCGGGTCGGCGCTCGCGGTCGCCGCCGACGTCGCCGACGAGGTGGCGGTGACCGCCGCCGTCGCCCGGGTCGCCGCCGAGTTGGGGCCGCCCACGGTACTGGTCAACAACGCGGGCTTCGCCCGTAGTGCCGACATCGTCGACATGACCACCGAGCAGTGGGACGCGGTCCTGGGCGTCAACCTGCACGGGCCGTTCTTCGCCACCAGAGCCGTAGGCCGGCACATGATCGACGCCGGGTGGGGTCGCATCGTCAACATCTCGAGCATCTCGGCGGTCGGCGACGCCGGCCGGGTCGGCTATGCCAGCGCGAAGGCCGGTCTGATCGGCTTCACCAAGAC
>NZ_JBOHCV010000231.1:0-5599 GCF_050698815.1 Streptomyces sp. | reverse complement strand
CCGGCCAGCCGGTCACGGCCGCGCCGCTGCGCGTCGGCCCGCTCCCGGGCCGGGCCGGCCTCCGGCAGTCGCAGAGTGAAGGTGGAGCCCTGTCCCTCGGCGCTCCATACGGTGACTTCGCCGCCGTGTGAGGCCGCCACATGCTTGACGATGGCCAGGCCGAGGCCGGTGCCGCCGGTGGCGCGGGAACGCGCCGGATCGACACGGTAGAACCGCTCGAAGACCCGGTCCTTGTCCCGGTCCGAGATGCCGATGCCCTGGTCGGTGACCGAGATCTCTATCAGGTCACCGCCGGGCACGACCACCCTGCGGCCCGCGATGCCGACCCGGGTGCGGGCCGGCGAGTAGTTCACGGCGTTCTCGACGAGATTGCCGAGGGCCGCCGCCAGCTGGCTGCGGTTGCCCCATACGTGGAGTGGGGCGGCGCCCCCTCCGGGCCCGTCCTGTGTGGTGGGCGTCACGCCGGTACCGAGAGTGATGTGCTTGCTGCTCGCCGACTGGCGGCAGCGGTCGATGGCCTCGGCGACGAGTTCGTCCACCCCGACCGGCTCGGAGTCCTCAAGCGGATCGTCGTTCTGCACCCGGGAGAGGTCGATCAGCTCCTGGACGAGGCTGGTCAGCCGCGTCGCCTCGTACTGCATGCGGCCGGCGAAGCGTTCCACCGCCTCCGGGTCGTCGGCGGCGTCCAGAACGGCCTCGGAGAGGAGGGAGAGCGCGCCGACCGGGGTCTTCAGCTCATGGCTCACATTCGCGACGAAGTCGCGGCGTACGGCCTCGATACGTCGGGCCTCCGTCATGTCCTCGACCAGCAGCAGCACCAGCCGGGAGCCGAGCGGGGCCACCCGGGCGGAGACCGCGAGGTCGTCGCCCCGCCCGGTGCCGCGCCGTGGGAGGTCCAGCTCCACTTGACGTATCTCACCGTCCCGTCTGGTGTCGCGGGCCATCTGCAGCATGGGGTCGACGGCGAGCTTGCCGCCGCGGACCAGGCCCAGCGCGTACGCGGCGGAGCTGGCCTTGACCACCTCGTCCGCCTCGTCCATCACCACCGCCGAGGAGCGCAGCACGGACAGGACCGTGTCGACGCCGGGCGGCAGCACCGCCTCGATGTGCAGCGACGAACGGCTGGGGCGGGACTGCTCGCGCTCGCTCCAGCGGAACGCCAGCATGGCGATCACGCCGGTGCACAGTCCGGCGATCGCTGCCAATGCGGCGACGGCCGCGTTCACGGTCATGTGTCCAGGTTAGGTGTCTAAGCGGACAGTGCCCCAGGGCATTCGGGCCGACTCGAACACTCGTCTCCCAGAGTTCACCTTGAGGTCCCGGCTGATTCACTTGAGAGGTCGGCGGCGGACGCATTCCGGCCGCAGCGTGGGAGCGTGGAGGGGCGTAGGGCACGCCCTGAGCCCTCTGTCGGCACAAACCCATGCGAGGGAAGGACAGTCATGCGGGACGCGTACCACGAGGAGCTGGACTCGATCAGCGACAGCCTGGTCGAGATGGCACGGCTCTGCGGCTCCGCGATCGGCCGCGCCACCACGGCGATGCTGGACGCGGACCTGAAGCTGGCCGAGAGCGTCATCGCGGCGGACGAGAAGGTGGACGACCTGCAGCGCGGCCTGGAGACCCGGGCCATCCAGCTGCTGGCACGGCAGCAGCCGGTCGCCACCGACCTGCGGATCGTCGTCACCTCACTGCGGATGAGCGCCGACCTGGAGCGATCCGGCGACCTGGCGCAGCACGTCGCCAAGGTGGCGCGGCTGCGCTTCCCCAGCTCGCCCGTGCCGGGTGACCTGCAGGCGACGCTGCTGGAGATGGGTCAGCTGGCACAGCGGCTGATGGCCAAGGCGGCCGAGGTCATCATCACCAAGGACGTCGATCTGGCGCTTCAGCTGGAGCACGACGACGACAAGATGGACGACCTGCACCGGACGCTCTTCCAGCACCTGATGGACGACCGCTGGAAGCACGGGATCGAGACGGCGGTGGACGTCACGCTGCTGGGCCGGTACTACGAGCGCTTCGCGGACCACGCGGTCTCGGTGGCCCGCCGCGTCGTCTACCTGGTCACCGGCGACTACGCCGACGAGATCGACCCGGTCTTGAACGCCGCCAACGCCGCCAACGGCGGCAACGGCGCGGCGGAGGACGCCTGAGGACAAGCGTCCGGCTGTGCCGTGTGCCTCAATGCGCCCTTGATGCGCCTGCGCGAGCCGCCCGAAGTTGGGTCGGGAAGAGGAGGGCACTCATGGCTGACCAGAGAGATCCACGCCTGTCTCCGGAACGGTCCGAGGGGCACCCGGCGCCGCCCGCACTGGGAGCGTGCGGGTGCGGTCCCGGCTGCGGCTGCGGCTGCCAGTCCGGCGGCCCCTGCCAGTGCGGCGGCTGCTGCTGACGCGAAGGCCGGGCGGACGCCGAGGGCCCTGCCCGGTTCGTGGGAGCCGGGCAAGGCCCTCACTTCTCCCTACCGCAGAGCCGCGAGGCCCTTCTTCAGCTCCTCGCGGTTCATCACCGGCTGGATTTCGATCTCCGCGCCCATTTCCTGCAGGAACGGCTCCGTGATCGTGGGAAGCAGCGAGCTGTCCTGCATGTCGAACACGAGGACGCAGGAGCGCCTGCCGCCGTGCGGGGTGAAGTAGGCAGCCTCGGGCTTGAGCTGGTCCAGGACGGTCTCCATGAGCTTCGGCAGCTTGCCGCTCTTGAGCCCGTCGTTGGAGACCTTGGTGTCCAGGAGAACTCTCATCATCATTCTCATCGCGCCGACCCCTTCCGCACACCCTGACCGGCGCGGTCCCGTTCGCGCTCGCTGACGACCAGGTGAGTCCAGCTCAGCGTCATCGTCGGGGATCGGGGCGGCAACATCTGCGCCACCGTACGGGTACCGCACCGGTCCGGGCCGGCGGAGCGAACTACTTCTTGCCCTGGTTCCTGACCGCCTCGATCGACGCCTTCGCCGCCTCGGGGTCGAGGTAGGTGCCGCCGCGGCGTACCGGGTGGAAGCCCTCGTCCAGCTCGTAGCTCAGGGGGATGCCGGTGGGGATGTTCAGACCCGCGATGTCCTCGTCGGAGACGCCGTCGAGGTGCTTGACCAGGGCGCGCAGGGAGTTGCCGTGCGCGGCGACCAGGACGGTGCGGCCCGCCAGCAGGTCGGGGATGATCCCGTCGAACCAGTACGGCAGCATCCGGTCGACGACGTCCTTGAGGCACTCGGTGCGCGGACGCAGTTCGCTCGGCACCCCCGCGTAGCGCGGGTCGTCGCTCTGCGAGAACTCCGAGCCGTCCGCGAGCTGCGGCGGCGGTGTGTCGTACGAGCGGCGCCACAGCATGAACTGCTCCTCGCCGAACTCGTCACGGACCTGCGCCTTGTCCTTGCCCTGCAGCGCGCCGTAATGACGTTCGTTGAGCCGCCAGGAGCGGTGGACCGGGACCCAGAGCCGGTCGGCCGACTCCAGCGCCAGCTGGGCGGTGCGGATAGCGCGCTTCTGCACGGAGGTGTGGAGCACGTCGGGGAGCAGACCGGCGTCCTTGAGCAGCTCGCCGCCGCGGACCGCCTCCTTTTCGCCCTTCTCGGTGAGATCCACGTCCACCCAGCCGGTGAACAGGTTCTTCGCGTTCCACTCGCTCTCTCCGTGCCGGAGGAGGATCAGCTTGTACGGTGCGTCGGCCATGCGGGAAAGCCTACTGGGTGTGTCCGGAGCCGATATCGGGCCCACCCTCTGTGGCGCCCGCGCACATGTGTGATGAGGGCATTCGTTCCCTACGGTCACGCCATGAACCCCGAGACCCCCGAGACCCCCGCGGCTCCCCAGAGTTCGGCTCCCCCACCGACTCCCACGTCCCTGAAGCGCATCGTCGCCGCCAGCCTCGTCGGCACGACGATCGAGTGGTACGACTTCTTCCTGTACGGCTCGGCCGCGGCGCTGGTCTTCAACAAGGTGTTCTTCCCCGAATCCGACCCGCTCGTCGGCACCCTGCTGGCCTTCCTCACCTATGCCGTCGGCTTCGTCGCGCGCCCCATCGGCGCGCTCGTCTTCGGGCACTACGGCGACCGGATCGGCCGCAAGAAGCTGCTGGTGCTGAGCCTGCTGATGATGGGCGGGGCGACGTTCCTGATCGGGCTGCTGCCCACGCACGCCGCGATCGGCTCGCTCGCGCCGGTGCTGCTGACGACGTTGCGCCTGGTGCAAGGGTTCGCGCTGGGCGGCGAGTGGGGCGGTGCGGTGCTGCTGGTCTCCGAGCACGGGGACGCGAAGCGACGCGGATTCTGGGCCTCGTGGCCGCAGACGGGCGTGCCCGCCGGGCAGCTGCTGGCGACGGCCGTGCTGGCGGTGCTCACCGGGCTGATGTCGGACGCGGCCTTCGTGAGCTGGGGCTGGCGGGTGCCGTTCCTGTTGTCGGGTGTGCTGGTCGGCATCGGCCTGTGGATCCGGCTGGCGGTCGACGAGTCGCCGGTCTTCAAGGAGGCCCGGGCCCGCGCCGAGGCGCGTAAGGAAGAGCAGATCGCGAAGGTCGGGGCGCAGGGCTCCGAGGAGCGCCAGGTGGAGGCGAAGCCGCTGGTCGCCGTGTTGCGTCACCACTGGCGCGATGTGCTGATCGCGATGGGCGCCCGGATGGTGGAGAACATCAGCTTCTACGTCATCACCGCCTTCATCCTCGTCTACGCCACCAACGAGCTGAAGCTGTCGCAGGGGATGGTGCTCAATGTGCTGCTGATCGCCTCGGCCGTGCACTTCGCCGTGATCCCCGCCTGGGGAGCACTGTCCGACCGGCTCGGGCGCCGCCCGGTGTATCTGCTGGGAGCGATCGGAACGGGGCTGTGGATGTTCCCGTTCTTCGCCCTGCTGGACACCAAGAGCTTCGGCTCGATGCTGATCGCGGTGACCGTCGGTCTGGTGCTGCACGGTGCGATGTACGCGCCGCAGGCGGCCTTCTTCGCGGAGCTGTTCGCGACCCGGATGCGCTACTCCGGAGCGTCCATCGGCGCCCAGTTCTCGTCGGTGGTGGCCGGTGCGCCGGCGCCGATGATCGCCACGGCACTGTTCGCGGACTTCGGCAGCTCGACGCCGATCGCCCTGTACGTGATGGGGGCGGCGCTGCTCACGATCGTGGCGGTGGCCTGCGCGAAGGAGACCAGGTCGCGGGACCTGTCAATGGTCGGCGAGGACGACCTTTCCTCACCGGCCGACCGCACCCGCGAGTCTGTGAAGCCGTAGCGCGAGCTGCGTCTCCAGCGCACGTTCAGGTGACTGCCAGTCGTCGCCCAGCAGCCGGGCCACCCGCTCGAGCCGCTGGGCGACGGTGTTGACGTGCACGTGCAGCTCGTCCTTGGCACGGGCGGGACTCATGCCGCACGCGAAGTAGGCGTCCATGGTGGCCACCAGGTCGGTGCCGCGGCGTGCGTCGTAGTCCAGCACCGGGCCGAGCGTGCGGCGGACGAAACCGCCGACGTCCCGGGCGTCGGTGAGCAGCATGCCCAGGAAGCCGAAGTCCTCGGCCGCCGCGCCCTGTCCGGCCCTGCCGAGCAGCCGCAGCGCGTCCGCACAGCGCCGCGCCTCGGGGTAGGCCGCCGCGACGGCGCCCTGGCGCGCGGCGGGCGCGGGCA
>NZ_JBOHCV010000230.1:0-4363 GCF_050698815.1 Streptomyces sp. | reverse complement strand
AACCCGCGCGGGCGCGCCCGCGCGGGTTCGCGATGCGAGCACGGGCCTGCCGGCCAGGCCCTCACGGGTCCCTGCGCCGCCCGCCCGGGCTGCGCGGGTGCTCCTCACGCGAGCAGTGCCCGCGCGGCGGGGGAGGTCGCTGCGTCGCCGACCGCCTCGCTGCCCGGGCAGCGGGCGTGGTGATGCCGGTGCTTTCCGGCCCAGCCGCCCGCAAGGGCGCCCGCGGCACCCGCGGGATGGCGGGAGCCATAGGATTGGGGCGGAAACCCCGACACCACTCACCCCAGAGGACCGCTGCATGCCTGGCATCTCGCGCGAGGAGGTCGCCCACCTCGCCCGGCTGGCGCGCCTGGAGCTGAAGGACGAAGAGCTCGATCACTTCGCCGGACAGCTCGACGACATCATCGGCGCCGTGGCCGACGTGTCCGACGTCGCCGATGAGGACGTACCGCCGACTTCCCACCCGCTGCCGCTCACCAATGTCATGCGCCCGGACACGGTACGGCCGAGCCTGACCCCGGAGCAGGCGCTCTCCGGCGCGCCCGCGCAGGAGCAGCAGCGTTTCAAGGTGCCGCAGATCCTCGGGGAGGACTGAGCGAGATGGCCGACCTGACCAGACTGACCGCCGCGCAGATCGCGGAGAAGATCGCGAGCGGTGACCTCACCGCCGTCGAGGTGACCGAGGCACACCTCGCCCGTATCGACGCCGTGGACGAGAAGGTGCACGCCTTCCTGCACGTCGACCGCGAGGGCGCCCTCGCCACGGCGCGCGAGGTCGACGCGAAGCGGGAGCGCGGCGAGCGGCTCGGGCCGCTGGCCGGGGTGCCGCTGGCGCTGAAGGACCTCTTCACCACCCGGGGCGTGCCCACGACCGTCGGTTCGAAGATCCTTGAGGGCTGGATCCCGCCGTACGACGCGACGGTGACCCGCAAGCTCAAGGAGGCGGACGTCGTCATCCTGGGCAAGACCAACATGGACGAGTTCGCCATGGGGTCCTCGACCGAGAACAGCGCCTACGGCCACACCGGCAACCCGTGGGACCTGACCCGCGTCCCCGGCGGCTCCGGCGGCGGCTCCTCCGCCGCGATCACCGCCTACGAGGCGGCGCTGGCCATCGGCACCGACACCGGCGGTTCCATCCGCCAGCCCGCCGCCCTCACCGGCACCGTGGGCGTCAAGCCGACCTACGGCGGGGTGTCCCGTTACGGGATGGTCGCCTTCTCCTCCTCCCTCGACCAGGGCGGACCCTGCGCCCGTACGGTGCTGGACGCGGCGCTGCTGCACTCCGTCATCGCCGGCCACGACGAGCTGGACTCCACCTCCATCGACCAGCCGGTACCCGACGTGGTCGCCGCGGCCCGCAACGGCGACGTGGCGGGTCTGCGGGTCGGCGTCGTCAAGGAGTTCCGCGGCGAGCACTACCAGGCGGGCGTCATGCAGCGCGTCGACGAGAGCGTGGAGCTGCTGCGCGAGCTGGGCGCCGAGGTCGTCGAGGTGTCCTGCCCGTCGTTCACCAAGGCGCTGGCCGCCTACTACCTGATCGCCCCGGCCGAGTGCTCCTCCAACCTCGCCCGCTTCGACGCCATGCGTTACGGCCTGCGCGTGGGCGACGACGGCACGCACTCCGCCGAGGAGGTCACCGCGCTCACCCGGGAGGCGGGATTCGGCGACGAGGTCAAGCGCCGGGTCATGCTCGGCACGTACGCGCTCAGCTCCGGCTACTACGACGCGTACTACGGCTCCGCGCAGAAGGTGCGCACCCTCATCAGCCGTGACTTCGAGCGTGCCTTCGAGCAGGTGGACGTGCTGGTGTCGCCCACCACCCCGACCACGGCCTTCCCGGTCGGCGAGCGCGCAGACGACCCGATGGCCATGTACCTGGCCGACCTGTGCACCATCCCGGCGAACCTGGCCGGAAACGCCGCCATGTCCATTCCGTGCGGCCTGGCTCCGGAGGACGGCCTCCCCGTGGGGCTGCAGATCATCGCTCCGGCCATGGCCGACGACCGTCTCTACCGTGTCGGTGCGGCCGTCGAGGCCGCTCACCAGGCACGTTGGGGGCACCCGCTGCTTGAGGAGGCACCGTCGCTGTGAGTGGAAAACTGCAGAAGGCCAAGGGATTCAAGAAGTCCCGCACCGGCATGTACGTGTCCATCGCGACCTCGCTCTTCGGTGTGATCGGCACCGTCAAGCGCGGCAGGCAGGCCCGCCAGGAGGGCGACACGCTGCAGCTCGTCGACGTGGCCGTCTCGGCCGCGGGCATCGTCACGGGCGTCGCGCTGCTCGTACGGGAGCTGCGGCGACTCGATCTGGACGATGTCCTCGGGGACGACTGAGAGGGATTTCGTGACCGTCACTGAACTGGTGCCGTACGAGGACGCGTTGGCGGCCTACGACCCGGTCATGGGCCTGGA
This sequence comes from Streptomyces sp., assembly GCF_050698815.1. Taxonomy (GTDB): domain Bacteria; phylum Actinomycetota; class Actinomycetes; order Streptomycetales; family Streptomycetaceae; genus Streptomyces. The sequence continues at coordinate 1,949 of NZ_JBOHCV010000230.1, read as the reverse complement.
GGTCCATGTCGAGCTCGGCACCGAGACGAAGATGTTCTGCGGCTGCTCGACCACGCTCGGGTCGGACGCCAACAGCCAGACCTGCCCGACCTGTCTCGGGCTGCCCGGCGCGCTGCCGGTGGTCAACGCCGCCGGCGTCGAGTCGGCCGTCCGGATCGGGCTCGCGCTCAACTGCGAGATCGCCGAGTGGTGCCGCTTCGCCCGGAAGAACTACTTCTATCCGGACATGCCGAAGAACTTCCAGACCTCCCAGTACGACGAGCCGATCGCCTTCAACGGCTACCTCGACGTGCAGCTGGAGGACGGCGAGATCTTCCGCGTCGAGATCGAGCGGGCCCACATGGAGGAGGACACCGGCAAGTCGACACACATCGGCGGCGCGACCGGCCGAATCCACGGCGCCTCGCACTCGCTGCTCGACTACAACCGCGCGGGCATCCCGCTGATCGAGATCGTCACCAAGCCGATCGAGGGCGCCGGCGAGCGTGCCCCACAGGTGGCGAAGGCGTACGTCGCCGAGCTGCGGGAGCTGATCAAGGCGCTGGGCGTCTCCGAGGCCCGGATGGAGATGGGCCAGCTGCGCTGCGACGTCAACCTCTCGCTCCGTCCCCAGGGCGAGAAGGCGCTGGGCACGCGCAGCGAGACGAAGAACGTCAACTCGCTGCGCAGCGTGGAGCGCGCCGCCCGGTTCGAGATCCAGCGGCACGCGGCCGTACTCGACGCGGGCGGGAAGATCATCCAGGAGACGCGGCACTTCCACGAGGAGGACGGCTCCACGACCTCAGGCCGGGTCAAGGAGGAGGCGGAGGACTACCGCTACTTCCCGGAGCCGGACCTGGTGCCGGTGGCCCCCTCGCGCGAGTGGGTCGAGGGGCTGCGGGCGTCTCTGCCCGAGCTGCCGCGGCTGCGCCGCAACCGGCTGCGTGAGGAATGGGGCATCTCGCAGCACGAGATGCAGTCCGTGCTCAACGCGGGTGCCGTCGGCCTGATCGTCGCCACGGTCGAGGCGGGCGCCCCCGCCGACCAGGCCCGTAAGTGGTGGATGGGCGAACTGGCCCGGCGCGCCAACGAGACCGGCGCCGAACTGGCCGACCTGCCCATCGGCCCGACGGCGGTCGCCCGGGTCTGCGCGCTGGTCCAGGAGGGCTCGCTCAACGACAAGCTGGCGCGGCAGACCATCGAGGGCGTGCTGGCCGGCGAGGGCACGCCGGACGAGGTCGTGGACAAGCGCGGACTCAAGGTCGTCTCCGACGAGGGCGCCCTGGGCGCGGCCGTGGACGAGGCGATCGCGGGCAACGCCGCCATCGCCGACAAGATCCGCGGCGGCAAGGTCCAGGCCGCGGGCGCTTTGGTGGGCGCGGTGATGAAGGCCACCCGCGGCCAGGCGGACGCGGCACGCGTACGCGAACTCATCCTCGAGAAGCTGGGTGTCGAGGGCTGACCGCCGAGGGCTGACGCCCGGCTCACTTGTACGCACGCCGAGGGGCGGCCCGGACGGGCCGCCCCTCGGCGCTTTCCGGGGATGTCCCCTACGCCCGCATTTCGACCGCGCCGATCTGGCTCATCATGCCGAGCACGTCCCAGTGCCACCAGCCCTCCGCGATCTTGCCGTTCTCGAACCGGAAGGTCGTGGTGCCGACGATCTCGACCTTCTTGCCGGAGGGCGTCATGCCCCGCATCTCTCCGGTGTTGGTGCCCGTCCAGCTCCACCGCGTCACCACGCAGTCGTTCTCGGCCACTTGGTCCTCGATGGTGAACTCGAAGTCGGGAAAGGCCTTGCGGTAGCCGAGCGCCTCCGCGCGGATGCCGTCGGGCCCGTAGGTTTCGGCTTCCTTGTTGGCGACGTCGTGGTCGTGGTACCCGGCCGCGAACACCTCGTTGAAGCCCTCGGGGTCGTCCCGGCCCATGAGCTCGTCGAAGACGCGGCGTGCCGCCGCCTTGTTGAGCTG
>NZ_JBOHCV010000229.1:0-11289 GCF_050698815.1 Streptomyces sp. | reverse complement strand
ATTCACGAGCCGCCCTCACTGTCGCGGGCGCGCACCCTCCCCGCCTGAACTGCTCCGACCCCGCCTGCCCGTAGCCGCACGTCCTGGACGTACACGCAGGTCAGGGAAGGTTGAGCGATGCCCGCTGCCCAGGACCGTTCCCGAAGTCCGGTCGCGTCCGCACAAGGACGCCCGGGGGAACATCAAGGACGCCCGAAGGACGACCATCATGGCTGACACCTCCAAGCAGCCCGCTTCCGCACCCAGCCGTCGGAAGGCCGGACGCCACCGCGGCGAGGGCCAGTGGGCCGCTGGGCACTTCACTCCGCTCAACGGCAACGAGCAGACCAAGAAGGACGACGACGGTCTCAACGTGCGGACACGCATTGAGACCATCTACGCGCACCGTGGGTTCGACTCGATCGACCCGGCCGACCTGCGCGGACGCATGCGCTGGTGGGGTCTGTACACCCAGCGCAAGCCCGGGATCAGCGGCGGCAAGACCGCGATCCTGGAGCCGGAGGAGCTGGACGACGAGTACTTCATGCTCCGCGTCCGCATCGACGGCGGGCAGCTGACGACGCAGCAACTGCGCACGATCGGGGAGATCTCACAGGAGTTCGCGCGCGGCACCGCCGACATCACCGACCGCCAGAACGTCCAGTTCCACTGGATCCGCATCGAGGACATGCCCGAGATCTGGCGGCGGCTGGAGGGCGTCGGCCTGTCGACCACGGAGGCCTGCGGCGACACACCCCGCGTCATCCTCGGCTCGCCCGTCGCCGGGATCGCAGCCGACGAGATCATCGACGGCACCCCCGCCATCGACGAGATCCACCGCCGGGTCATCGGCAACCCCGCCTATTCGAACCTGCCGCGCAAGTTCAAGACCGCCGTCTCGGGCTCGCCCCTCCTCGACGTCGCACACGAGATCAACGACGTCGCGTTCGTCGGCGTGGAACACCCCGAGCTGGGGCCGGGCTTCGACGTGTGGGTCGGCGGCGGACTGTCGACCAACCCCAAGCTCGGTGTGCGGCTGGGCGCGTGGGTTCCGCGCGACGAGGTCGCGGACGTGCACGAAGGCATCGTCTCGGTCTTCCGCGACTACGGATACCGGCGGCTGCGCACCCGCGCCCGCATCAAGTTCCTGGTCGCCGACTGGGGTCCGGAGAAGTTCCGTCAGGTGCTGCAGGACGAGTACCTGCTGCGCACGATGGCCGACGGGCCCGCACCCGAGAAGCCCGTGCAGCAGTGGCGCGACCACATCGGCGTGCACCAGCAGCGGGACGGCGCCCACTACGTGGGCTTCGCGCCGCGGGTGGGCCGCGTCGACGGCGCGACGCTGGCCAAGATCGCCGACCTCGCCGAGACACACGGCTCGGGCCGCGTCCGAACCACCGCCGAACAGAAGATGATCATCCTCGATGTGGCCGGGGACCAGCTGGAGTCCCTCACCGAGGCGCTGGAAGCGCTCGACCTCACCGCCCGGCCCTCGGTCTTCCGGCGCGGCACCATGGCCTGCACCGGCATCGAGTTCTGCAAGCTGGCCATCGTCGAGACCAAGGCCCGCGGCTCCTCGCTGATCGACGAACTGGAGCGCAGGATGCCCGAGTTCGACGAGCCGGTCACCATCAACCTCAACGGCTGCCCCAACTCCTGCGCCCGCATCCAGACCGCCGACATCGGACTCAAGGGACAGCTGGTCACCGACGCCGACGGCGAGCAGGTCGAGGGCTATCAGGTGCACCTGGGCGGTTCACTCGGACTGGAGCCGGCCTTCGGCCGCAAGGTGCGCGGTCTGAAGGTCACCGCCCGGGAACTCCCGGACTACATCGAGCGCGTGCTCCACAACTTCCAGGAGCAGCGCGAGGACGGCGAGCGCTTCGCCCAGTGGGCGGCCCGCGCGGAAGAGGGTGCGCTGAAGTGAGCGAGCGAGCCGCCCCGTTCTACTGCCCCTACTGCGGGGACGAGGACCTGCGCCCCTCCGAGGAGGGGCACGGCACCTGGGAATGCGCCTCGTGCAACCGGGCGTTCAAGCTCGCCTTCCTCGGGCTGCTGAGCAAGGGCCTGCGGCGCGGGAACGGCGAGGACCCTCAGGAAGGGACACCGATTTCATGACCACCGCACAGGAGCACTCCACGACCGAGCTGCGGCGGCTCGCTGAAGAGGCGGGCCGGGACCTGGAGGACGCGCCGGCCCTGGACGTACTGCGCTGGGCCGCCGAGACCTTCGGGCGCCGCTTCTGCGTCACCTCCTCGATGGAGGACGCCGTCGTCGCGCACCTCGCCTCCCGCGTGTTCCCCGGCGTCCCCGTGGTCTTCCTCGACACGGGCTACCACTTCCCGGAGACGATCGGGACCCGGGACGCGGTGGCCGCGGTGATGGACGTCGAGGTGATCACGCTGACGCCGCGGCAGAGCGTCGCCCAGCAGGACGCCCGGTACGGGCCGAAGCTGCACGACCGCGATCCCGACCTGTGCTGCTCGCTGCGCAAGGTGCAGCCGCTGGAGGAGGGACTGCGCTCCTACGACGCGTGGGCGACCGGACTGCGCCGCGACGAGTCGCCGACCCGCGCCGGGACCCCCGTCGTCGCCTGGGACGAGCGGCGGCAGAAGGTCAAGGTCTCGCCGATAGCCCGCTGGACGCAGGAGGACGTCGACGCCTATGTCACCGAACACGGTGTGCTCACCAACCCGCTGCTGTCCGACGGCTACGCCTCGGTCGGCTGCGGGCCGTGCACCCGGCGGGTGCTGGCGGGCGAGGACGCCCGCGCCGGACGCTGGGCGGGTCAGGGCAAGAGCGAATGCGGAATCCACCTGTGAACGGAGGCGGGGAGCGGAAGATGACCGGAACGACAGCCCGAGCGGCGGCCGGAACCGGCGGCGCCACCGTCTGGCTGACGGGTCTGCCGAGCGCGGGCAAGACGACGATCGCCCACGCGCTGGCGGAGCAGCTGACCGGGCAGGGGCACCGGGTGGAAGTGCTGGACGGCGACGAGATCCGCACCTTCCTCTCCGCCGGCCTCGGCTTCTCCCGCGCCGACCGGGACCTGAACGTGCAGCGGATCGGCTTCGTGGCCCAGCTGCTCGCCTCGCACGGCGTGACGGTCCTGGTGCCGGTGATCGCGCCGTACGCGGACAGCCGGGAGGCGGTGCGCAAGCGTCACCAGGCCGCGGACACCGGCTATCTGGAGGTGCACGTCGCCACCCCGGTGGAGGTCTGCTCCACCCGCGACGTGAAGGGCCTCTACGCGCGGCAGGCGTCCGGTGAGATCTCCGGACTGACAGGCGTGGACGACCCCTACGAGGCCCCGGAGAGCCCCGATCTGCGGATCGAGGCACACCGGCAGGGCGTCGAGGAATCCGCTGCGGCGCTGCGCGCGCTGCTCACCGAAAGGGGACTGGTGTGACGACGGCGATCACGGCACCGGAGGGCACCGACAGCCCGTACGCGCTGTCGCACCTGGACGCGCTGGAGTCGGAGGGGGTGCACATCTTCCGTGAGGTGGCCGGGGAGTTCGAGCGGCCGGTGATCCTCTTCTCCGGCGGCAAGGACTCCATCGTCATGCTGCACCTGGCGCTGAAGGCGTTCGCGCCGGCCCCGGTGCCGTTCACCCTGCTGCACGTGGACACCGGGCACAACTTCCCCGAGGTCCTCGACTACCGGGACCGGGTGGTGGCCGAGCACGGGCTGCGCCTGCACGTCGCCTCAGTCCAGGACTTCATCGACGACGGGCGGCTGCGCGAGCGCCCCGACGGCACCCGCAACCCACTGCAGACGCTCCCGCTGCTGGAGGCCATCACCGGAAACCGCTTCGACGCCGTCTTCGGGGGCGGGCGGCGCGACGAAGAGAAGGCACGGGCCAAGGAGCGGGTCTTCTCGCTGCGCGACGAGTTCGGCGGCTGGGACCCGCGCCGCCAGCGCCCCGAGCTGTGGCAGCTCTACAACGGCCGGCACGCCGCGGGCGAACACGTCCGCGTCTTCCCGCTCTCGAACTGGACCGAGCTGGACGTGTGGCAGTACATCGCCCGCGAGAAGATCGAACTGCCCGCCATCTACTACGCGCACGAGCGCACCGTCTTCTCCCGCGCGGGCATGTGGCTCGCCCCGGGCGAGTGGGGCGGCCCCGGCCAGGACGAGTTCAGCGAGCGGCGCCAGGTGCGTTACCGCACCGTCGGCGACATGTCCTGCACCGGCGCCGTCGATTCCGAGGCCGACACCATCGAGAAGGTCATCGCCGAGATCGCCGTCTCCCGGCTGACCGAGCGCGGCGCCACCCGGGCCGACGACAAGATCTCCGAGGCCGCCATGGAAGACCGCAAGCGCGAGGGGTACTTCTGACCATGAACACACCCGCCACCTTCGGCACCGAGGATGCCGCACTCGCGGCCACCTCGCTGCTGCGCTTCGCCACCGCCGGGTCCGTCGACGACGGCAAGTCCACCCTGGTGGGCCGGCTGCTGCACGATTCGAAGTCGGTACTGGCCGACCAGCTGGAAGCCGTCGAGCACGCGTCACGCAACCGCGGCCAGGAGGCTCCCGACCTGGCGCTGCTCACCGACGGGCTGCGCGCCGAGCGGGAGCAGGGCATCACCATCGATGTCGCCTACCGCTACTTCGCCACTCCCCGGCGGCGGTTCATCCTCGCCGACACCCCGGGCCACGTGCAGTACACCCGGAACATGGTCACCGGCGCCTCCACCGCCGAACTTGCCGTCGTGCTGGTGGACGCGCGCAACGGCGTGGTCGAGCAGACCCGCAGGCACGCAGCGGTCGCCGCGCTGCTGCGCGTCCCGCACGTCGTCCTCGCGGTCAACAAGATGGACCTCGTCGGCTACGAGGAGTCCGTTTTCGCCGCCATCGCCGAGGAGTTCACCGCCTACGCCGCCTCGCTCGGCGTCCCGGAGATCACCGCCATCCCGATCTCCGCGCTGGAGGGCGACAACGTGGTGACCCCGTCCGCGCACATGGACTGGTACGGCGGACCGACCGTACTGGAGCACCTGGAGACCGTCCCGGTCACCCACGACCCGACCGGGGACCCGGCCCGCTTCCCCGTCCAGTACGTCATCCGCCCGCAGACCCCCGAACTCCCCGACTACCGCGGCTACGCCGGCCAGATCGCCTCCGGTGTGCTGCGCACCGGACAGCCGGTGACGGTGCTGCCCTCGGGCCGTACGAGCACGATCGAAGCCCTCGACGTACTCGGCCGGTCCGTGGACGAGGCCTGGGCACCGCAGTCGGTGACCGTGCTGCTCGCCGACGACCTGGACATCTCCCGGGGCGACATGATCGTCCCGGCCGACGCCTCGGTGGGCACCAGCCAGGATCTGACGGCCACCGTCGCCCACCTGCACGACACCCCCCTCACACCCGGGGCACGGGTGCTGCTCAAGCACACCACCCGCACGGTCAAGGCCATCGTGAAGGAGATCCCCTCCCGGCTGACCCTCGACGACCTCTCCCAGCACCCGGAGCCCGGCCGGCTCGAGGCCAACGACATCGGCCGGGTCGTGATCCGTACGGCGGAGGCGCTGCCCGTCGACGCCTACGCGGACTCCCCGCGCACCGGCGCCTTCCTGCTCATCGATCCGGCCGACGGCTCCACGCTGACCGCCGGCATGGCGGGAGACGCTTTCGCCGACGCCGTACGCGACACGGCGGACGCCGGGACCCGGCTCGAGGGCGGCCGTCCGGCGCCCGACGACGAGGGCTGGGACTTCTGAGCATGTTCCTCGCGACCGAGGTCTTCTCGACCTTCGACCAGACAGGCGGCCGGATCGGCAGCGGCGTCCGCGGCAGCGGCCAGGGAGGCGTCGGGGCATGCCGGGGGTGAGCCCCGCCGCCGTGCCCCACCGCCCCGCTCCCGCCCCGCCCTGACCGAGAGGACCCGCCCGATGTCTGCCCAGCCCAGAGTCCGAGCCCCGCGAGCGCGCACCGCCCGCACCGCACTCGTCGCCGTTGTCGCGCTTCCGCTGCTGCTGACCGCCTGCGGCTACGGCTCCAAGGCCCCCGCGGACAAGGGCGGCCCGGAGGCCGTCGGCGGCAAGAAGACCGACGGCCTCGACCAGGTCAAGGTCGGCTACTTCGGCAACGTCACGCACGCCACCCCGCTGGTGGGGCTGCGCAAGAACGGCGAGATCCCCAGGGAGCTGGGCGGTACGAAGGTCTCCACCCAGGTCTTCAACGCGGGCCCGGCGGCCATCGAGGCGCTGAACGCCAAGGCCGTCGACATGACCTGGGTCGGCCCCTCCCCCGCGGTCAACGGATACGCCAAGTCCGGCGGCAAGAACCTCAAGATCGTCTCCGGGGCCACCTCGGGCGGCGCCTCCCTCGTGGTGAACCCCGACAAGATCAAATCGCTGAAGGACCTCAAGGGCAAGCGGATCGCCACCCCGCAGCTCGGCAACACCCAGGACGTCGCCCTCCTCAACTACCTGGCGGAGAAGGGCCACAAGGTGAGCCCGGAGACCGGCAAGGGCGAGGTCTCCGTGCTCCGCCAGGACAACAAGGAGATCCCGACCACCTTCCAGCAGGGCGGCATCGACGGCGCCTGGGTGCCCGAGCCCACCGCGTCCAACCTCGTCGCCAAGGGCGGCAAGGTGCTGCTGAACGAGAAGAAGCTGTGGAAGGACGGCAAGTTCGTCACCACCAATCTCGTCGTACGGCAGGACTTCCTCAAGAAGCACCCCGACGTGGTCGAGGCCGTCGTGCGCGGCTCGGTACGGGCCAACGCCTGGATCAACGACCACCCGGACGAGGCGAAGAAGCACATCAACAGCGCGCTGGAGCGGGACGCGGGCAAGCGGCTGCCGCAGCCGGTCCTGGACTCCGCCTTCAAGGACATCGAAGTCACCGACGATCCCCTCGCCGCCACGCTCAAGCAGGAGGCCGCGCACGGAGTGACGTCGGGGCTGCAGAAGAAGGCCGATCTCAAGGGCATCTACGACCTCTCGATCCTCAACCGGGTGCTCAAGGGCGAAGGCAGGCCCGCGGTCGAGGACGCCGGACTCGGCGGCAGCCGATGACCAGACGCACCGCCGCACACACGGCCCCTCACCGACGCACCACACCGACCCGGAGGTGACAGCGATGACCACGACACTCGCCACCAAACCCAGCACCGGATCGACGCCGGGCACAGGCGTCGCCGACGCCCGCCCCGCGATGGACAAGGCGGGCTACGCCGCCCGTATCGACCATGTCTCCAAGTCCTTCGGCCGTCCCGGCGCCGAACAGCTCGTACTGGACGACATCGCGCTCGACGTCGCGCCCGGCGAGTTCGTGACGCTGCTCGGCGCGTCCGGCTGCGGCAAGTCCACGCTGCTCAACCTGGTCGCGGGGCTCGACAAGCCCTCGGCCGGCAGCATCGACGTACCCGGCGGCAGGCCGTCCCTGATGTTCCAGGAGCACGCGCTCTTCCCCTGGCTCACCGCCGGGCGGAACATCGAGCTCGCGCTGAAGCTGCGTGGCGTGCCCAAGCCCGAGCGGCGCGCGGAGGCGGAGCGGCTGCTGGAGCTGGTACGGCTGACCGGAGCGCACCGCAAGCGGGTGCACGAGCTGTCCGGCGGCATGCGGCAGCGCGTCGCGCTCGCCCGCGCGCTCGCCCAGGACAGCCAACTGCTGCTGATGGACGAGCCGTTCGCGGCGCTGGACGCCATCACCCGGGACGTGCTGCACGAGGAGCTGACCCGGATCTGGACCGAGACCAACGTCTCCGTCCTCTTCGTCACGCACAACGTGCGCGAGGCGGTGCGGCTCGCGCAGCGCGTGGTGCTGCTGTCCTCGCGGCCGGGACGCGTCGCGCACCAGTGGGAGGTCGGCATCCCGCATCCGCGCCGCATCGAGGACGCCGACGTCGCCAACCTGTCCGTGGAGATCACCGAAGAGCTGCGGGGGGAGATCCGCCGGCATGGCCAGCACTGATACGAAGCCGGCCGAGCCCGGCACGCCGGACGCCGCCGCCGCCGACCTGGCGGGGCTGGAGGCAGGGCTCGACGCGCTCGACACCCGCACCACCACGCGTCCGCCGCTCGGCCAGGTGCTGCGGCGCAAGGTGCTGCCGCCGGTGGTCGCGGTCCTGCTCGTACTGGCGCTGTGGCAGCTGGTGTTCGTGCTGGACCTCAAGCCGTCCTACCAGCTGCCGGGCCCGCTGATGGTGTGGGACGCCCTGGCCGAGGAGTGGTACAAGGGCACGATCCTGTCCATCATCTGGCAGAGCGTCTCGCGCGGCGCCCTCGGCTTCGCCGTGGCACTGGTCCTGGGCACGCTGCTCGGGCTGCTGGTGGCACAGGTTAAGCCCGTACGGGCGGCGATCGGACCGATCCTGTCCGGGCTGCAGTCGCTGCCGTCGGTGGCATGGGTGCCCGCGGCCATCATCTGGTTCGGGCTGACCGACGCCACGATCTACGCCGTGGTGCTGCTGGGCGCGGTGCCGTCGATCGCGAACGGACTGGTCGCGGGCGTCGACCGCATCCAGCCACTGCACCTGCGGGCGGGCCGGGTCATCGGCGCGACCGGGCTGCGCGGGGTCCGCCACGTGCTGCTGCCCGGCGCGCTGCCCGGCTACATCTCGGGGCTCAAGCAGGGCTGGGCGTTCTCCTGGCGCTCGCTGATGGCGGCCGAGCTGATCGCCACCTCGCCGGAACTCGGTGCGGGACTCGGCCAGTTGCTGGAGACCGGGCGGGCGTACCAGGACATGCCGCTGGTGCTCGGTGCCATCGCGCTGATCCTGCTGGTCGGCATCGGCATCGAACTGCTGATCTTCGCCCCGCTGGAGCGGCGGGTGCTGCGCAACCGCGGCCTCCTCGCGACGGCCCACTAGCGAGAGGACAGAGAGGACCTACCGCCATGCACGATGCGACACGGCCCACCCTGGTGGTCATCGCACACGGCAGCCGCGACCCGCGGCACGCCGCGACCGTCGCCGCGCTCTGCGCGCGCGTGCGGGCGCTGCGGCCCGGGCTGCGGGTGGAGGTCGGCTATCTGGACTTCAACGCCCCGTCCGTGCCGCGGCTGCTGGAACGGCTGGACCGGGAGGGCGCACGCGACATCATCGCGCTCCCGCTCCTGCTCGGCCGCGCCTTCCATGCCAAGTCCGACATCCCGGCCGTACTGCACGAGGCGACAGCACGGCTGCCCCGCCTGGCCGTGCGGCAGACGGACGTACTCGGGCCGCACGGGCTGCTCGTCGCCGCCCTGGAGCGGCGGCTGCGGGAGGCGGGACTGGGCGAAGGTGACCACCGCTCCACCGGGGTGGTGCTGGCATCGGCGGGCTCTTCGGACCCGGAGGCGATCGCAGTGATCGCGAAAACCGCGCGGGAGTGGCGGCGCACCAGTGGTTGGTGCGCTGTGCGGCCTGCGTTCGCCTCCGCATCTCTTCCCCGCACCGCCGACGCCGTCCGCGGGCTGCGCGCGGACGGCGTCGAGCGGGTGGCGGTGGCGCCGTACGTCATCGCCCCCGGCTTTCTGCCCGACCGCATCCTGGCGGGCGCCGCGGAGGCCGGCGCGGACGTGGTCGCGCCCGTGCTGGGCGGCTCACCGGAACTGGCCGCGCTGCTGGCGCTGCGCTACGACGAGGCAGCGGCCGGGCGGCCACTGGCGCTGACCGCCTGACCGCCTGTCACCTCGCGGCCACTGCGGGCCCCCGTCCCGCGTCCGATTCAGCCGGTACGGGCCGGCTCGTACTTGTAGCCGACACGGCGGACCGTGACGATGCGCTCCCGGTGTGCCCTGCCCAGCTTGCCGCGCAGCCGTGCCACGTGGACGTCAACGGTTCGTCCGTCACCGACGTGGCTGTAGCCCCACAGCGTGGCGACCAGATGCTCGCGGGTGTGCACCCGGTGCGGATGGGCGACGAGATGGGCCAGCAACGCGAACTCCAGGTAGGTCAGGTCGAGCGGCCGCCCGTCGGCCTCGGCGATGTGCCGGTCGGTGTCGATACGGACGCCGCTCGGCGCGTCGGCGAGCGGCGGGTCCGCGGGCGGCGGTTCACCCGTGGGCGGCAGCGCGCGGAACCTGGCCCTGCCGCCGTCGGCGGTGAAGAGTTCCGGAGGCTCCTCCCCCTCCGGGACAAGGACCAGATAGCCGACGATCGGCGGTGTGGCCTCGTCGACCACCCGGAGATGACGTGCGGCGGCGGGAAGAACTCCGGTCACGGCGGGGCTCCTTCGGGGGCTGGGGGTACGTTGCGGGTCAGGCCGCGTCGGAGACGTCCGGCGTGTAGTGCCCGGCGGCGTCGCCCTCGATGCTCCGGCTGTGGCCGCCGTCGACACCCGCACACGGACCACATTTCCGTAGGCACGGAAATGTGGTTACGCGGGCAGCGCGGAAACACCGGTGTGCGGCGAATACCGGCACCCGGAAAAAGGAAGCGAAAGAAGGAAATTCAGCCGCGGCAGGGCGGCAGCCCGAGCATGTGGGAGGGAATCAGCTGAGCGTGACTCAGCGGCCAGCGGCACAGATGGCGCTGGCGTGACGTCGCAGATCGACGTGCAAACGCGCAACAAGGTTCGCGGACTGATTCACGGGATTGAGCATGCCAGCCCGCCCGGTACTGCGTCAACGGATTCCGCTGCCGTCTCGAATAGCGGATGACCGAAAGCCGAGGATCCGTGCCCGGAAAAGACGAACCGCCCGCCGCGTCCCCTTAACGGGGCGCGACGGGCGGCTGTTCGCTCGTGGTGCGGTTACTCGCCGATCTTGAGCAGCTTGTTCGGCGTGCCCTCGCTCGGGTTGGATATCGCGTCCGGTATCGCGCCGTCGGTCAGACCCTTGGCGACATCGGCGGGCTTTGCGTCCTGGTTCGCGCCGAGGAAGACGGCCGCGGCGCCGGCGACGTGCGGGGCCGCCATCGAGGTGCCGGACAGGGTCTCGGTCGCGTCGTCGCCCGTGTTGGTGGTGGAGACGATGTCCACGCCGGGGGCGTAGATGTCCACCAGCTTGCCGAAGTTGGAGAACTCGGCCTGCTTGTCGGTCTCGTCGCTGGCGGCCACCGTGATGGCGTCCGGCACCCGTGCCGGGGAGCTGCCGTCGGCGTCCGCGCTCTCGTTGCCGGCGGCCACGGAGTAGCTGATGCCGGCGTCGATGGACTTCTGCACGGCCGCGTCCAGCGCCTCGTCCTTCGGACCGCCGAGGCTCATGTTTGCGACGGAGGGACCCTTGGCGTTCTTGGTCACCCAGTCGATGCCCTTGACGACCTGCTCGGTAGTGCCGGAGCCCTGGTCGTCCAGCACACGCACGGCGACGATGTTGGCCTTCTTGGCGACACCGTGGTCGGTACCGGCGATGGTGCCCGCGACGTGCGTGCCG
>NZ_JBOHCV010000228.1:0-13739 GCF_050698815.1 Streptomyces sp. | reverse complement strand
GGCGGTGCCGGTGTCGGACATGGCAACTCTCCAATGCTGACGCCGTGTTGTAACGAGCAGCGTGCGACGCGCGGCGTACGGCGTCGTCGGCGTCACTCGGCCAGTCGGCGGGCGGGCAGCGGTCCGGTGGGGATGGACGGGCCCTCGGCGGAAACGCGGAGCATCGTGACGTACCGCGCCCGGGGCACGGGCCGGGCGCCCAGCAGCCTGGCGTGGTCGCCGTCGTGCTGGACGTCTATGGCGACGCCTCCCACCCCGGCGAAGCGCCGCGTCAGGTCCGCGACGGCGACCTTGGCCGCCCCGCTGCGCAGGGTGAACTGCGAGTCGGCGCTGAAGACGGTTCCGGTCCGTATTCCGAACGTTCCGCCGATGAGTTCGTCGCCGTCCCAGACCTCCACGCTGTGGGCGTGTCCGCGCTCGTGCAGGCGGCACAGACTTGCCAGCAGCTCGTCGGTGAGCCATCGCTGTGGGCGATCCGCGCGGCACTGGCGGACCACCCGCTCGAAACAGGTGTCCACCGTGGTCGTCCAGTTCGTCCTGTTGCGCAGCTGCTGGCGCAGGCTTCGCTGGATACGGGCCCCCTCGACCAGGATGAGCGGCCGCGGGTCCGGCGAACACCACGCGACGGCGTAGGGCTCAGCGGAGCCGGCCAGCAGCTTCACATGCCCGGCCTCCACCTGTGACCCGTAGGTCATCTCGTTGAGCAGCTGGTGTTCGACGGTGTCGGCGGGGAAGGGGTATAAGCCCTGCCGGTAGGCGTCCAGCAGGTTCTGCGGGCTCAGGTCGTCGCCGAAAGCGACCGGACCGTCGGCGGGGGCCGCCGCGAGGTCCAACGATTCCCACGGCGACCCGGGGCGGGTCAGAGCCGGATTCGTCATATCCACCTCACAGGAAGTCGATGGCTGTCAGGTACCGGATGTAGCGGTCGAGCATCTCGGAGTCGACCGGCGGGATCTCGATGCCGCTGCCGCGCAGGGCGGCGTCCACGTTGTCCCGGGAGAAGGTGGGGAAGGTCGACTCCAGGTACATCTCCGCCACGCTCATCTCCCCTGTGGAACAGCGGTCGATGAAGAGCGGCGCGAACGGCGTCATGGGATGTCCCGGCTGTTCGACGGCGGTCTTGACCACCTGCTCCAGCCACTCGTCCCAGGGCACGTCGCGGATCGTGTGGCCGTGCGCGCGCAGCCGCTCGGTGAGGACCGCGACGTTCGCCTTCCCGGGATTGGTGAGGTGATAGACCTCGCCCGTCGGCAGCGCTCGCGAGGCGATGTGCGCCACCGCGGCCGCGTAACAGTCCACCGGTGTGTAGTCCAGCGGCAGTTCGGCGACCGGCGAGGTCCCGGTGTCGACGATGAACTTCTTCATCGCACACATCTCCGTCGCCGTGTTCCAGGCACCCCTCTCGCGGTCGCCGGAGATGTCGGCGGCACGGTAGACGGCCACCGGCAGGCCTTCCTGCGCCGCGTTCCGCAGCATCACCTCCGCGACCCACTTGCTCTCGACGTAGCCGACGGACAGATGGTCGGCGTGCGAGGGCGGAGTCTGCTCGGTGACGTGGCGGACTCCCGCGGTCCCGAATCCCGAGATCACCGCCATCGTGGAGATGTAGTGGACAGGAGCATTCCGGTACCGGCCGGCCATGCGGATGATCTCCCGGGTGCCCTCGACGTTGGCCGGACGCATGTGTGAGTAGGGATAGATGAAGTTGACGAGGCCGCCGGGATGGTGGATGACGTCGACGAGGCCGGCGAGCCGGTCGAAGTCCTCTTCCGACAGGCCGAGCCGGGGCTCGGCCAGGTCACCCGGCACCGCGACGATCCGTCCGGACGCGCGGTATCCGGCCAGCTCGTCCTGGAAGTAGTGGCGCGCGTTCGCCTGGATGCGCTGCATCGCCTGATCGCGCTGATCCGCCCGGACGAGGCAGTGCACGGTCGCGTCGGTGGTGGTCAGCAGCTCCCGCAGCAGGTAGATCCCGAGGAAACCGGTGGCCCCGGTGAGGAAGACGTGCGCCGGGTTCCGCCAGGAGGCCGGATCGGCCGGAGTGCGCTGAAGGGGGACGCCCACCGCGGCCTCGGCCTCGAAATCCACCCGCCGCGTGTTGTCACCGGCGAGCGTTCCCGCCCTGGCCGACTCGACCGCGACGGCGAAGCTGCGGAGTGTGGCGTCCTCGAGCAGCAGCCTGATCAGGGGACGTACCTGGGTGATCAGGATGCCGAGGGTGGCCCGGACCTTGGCCAGCAGTTCGGCGGCCAGCATCGAATTGCCGCCCAGGTCGAAGAAGTTGTCCTCGGGCTGGACGACGTCCCGGTCCAGAACCTGGCACCACAGGCCGGCGACGGCCCGTTCGACCAGACCGGTGCCCGGCTCCTGGCCGCTCTCCGTGGGTGGGGACTCCGCTGTCGCTCCCGTCGCTCCCCCCGTTCCGGTGGCTTCGTGGTCCGGCTCGGGCAGCGCCTCGAGATCGATCTTGCCGTTGGTCTTCACCGGCATCGCGGTGATCTCGACGAATGCCGCCGGGACCATGTAGGCGGGCAGGCGGTCCGCGGCGAACGCGCGCAGGTCCCGCCGGCTGAGCGGGTGCGCGGCCGTACGTGCGGCGGTGCAGTAGGCGGCGATCTCCAGTTCGCCATTGCGGCGGTAGGGCTTCACCGCGACGTCGTCGACCAGCTCGTGGGCGGCGAGGGCCGCTTCGATCTCGGCCGGTTCGACGCGGAACCCGCGAATCTTGAGCTGCCGGTCCGCCCGGCCGACGACCTCCAGGTTCCCCTCGGGTGTCCAGCCGCCCAGGTCGCCGGTGCGGTACATCCGCCTCCCGGTCTGTTCCCCGGCCTGTTCCCCGGTCTGCTCGGGGAAGGGGTCCGGCAGGAACCGGGTCCGGCCGGAAGCCTCTTCGGCGAGATAGCCGCGCGCGACGCCGGGCCCGGCGATCCAGATCTCTCCCTGCCGGCCGGGCGCGACCGGTCGCATGTTCTCGTCCAGTACGTGGACGACCGTGTGCGGCAACGGCCTGCCGACCGGGGCCGCGCCGCCTTCGGGCAGCACCTGCGGGGTGATCTCCATCGTGCACGAGGTGATCGTCGTCTCGGTCAGTCCGTAGGCGTTGACCAGTCGCGAGCCCGGCATGACGCGGAGCGCGGTCCGGCAGTCCTCCGCGTACACCGCACTGCCGCCCACGATCGTGAGCCGTACCGGCAGCTCGGCCGGCTTGCGAGCGAGTTCGGACAGGAAAGCGCGCCAGTAGGGCGGGGTCAGGTCCATGACCGTGACGTCGCGTTCGACCAGTCGGTCGGGCAGCTCGCTCGGCGCCCAGCCGAGGTCCGGCAGGACGAGCGTCGCACCGTTCAGCAGGGTGACGAAGATCTGCTCGATGGACGTGTCGAAGGAGACCGCCGCGAACTGCAGGACCCGGTCGTCCGGGCCGATCCCGTACCGCTCGTTGATCTGGCCGCACAGATAGGCGAGGGATGCGTGATCAACCCTGACCCCCTTCGGGATGCCGGTCGATCCGGAGGTGTAGACGATGTACGCGGAGTCCGATCCTTCGACCGCGGTCTTGAGGGGGCCGGTCGGACACCCCGCGGTGGCCCCCGCGTCCGCGGTGAGGGCCGGTACCGGGAGAGCGGCAAAGCGGTGCAGGCTGTCCGGGCGGGTGATGACCGCCTCGCAGCCGGCCTCCTTGACGAACGCCGCCATCCGGTGGTCGGGCACTCCGGGTTCCACCGGCAGGTATGTCGCGCCTGCCTTCAGCGTCGCGAGTAAGGACACGATCAGGTCGGCCGAACGCTCCAGATGGATCATGATCACCGAGTGGCGGCCGATGCCGTGTCCTCGGAGGTGGTGCGCGAGCTGGTTCGCCCGCTCGTCGAGCTCCGTATAGCTGATCTGCTGATCGTCGTGGTCCACCGCGATGGCGTCCCGTCGCGCCGCCGCGCAGGCGGCGAAACGGTCGTGGACGAACGAATTCCCGTGGATGCGCATGGGTCTCCTCGGTCCAGAGCAGAGTAGGAACGCTGATTCAGGTTCCAGCGGTCCAAGGGGCAGGCCGAGGGCTCCGGCTCGGGCAGACCGAGCGTTCTCGTGAGTCCCCGTCGGCGGGCCCGTACTTGCTTGGTCGATCCTCCCCAATGGACAGGTTGTCGGGGGGCGACGTACGTCGGCTGCGCGTGACAGCTCTGTCGTCCAACTCTGCCTCAGGCTCGGGTACTTGAGTCGATCTTTGCCGTTCCGTTTCCCGAGAAAACCCTACCGGGGTAGCCATTGTCAACGGGGTCGACGGGAAGTTCACGAGAGGGTCACGGCCGCTGGCGGGGGTGACGAGAGACGAGCCCGGAGTCACGTACCGGCCCCGGAGGGGGACCGCGCCCCGTGGGCGCGATCCCCCCTGGACCCAATTCCGCTACGAGCCGAGCAGGCCCTTCATCTTCTTGATCTCGGCGGTCTGCGAGTCGGCGATGTCCCCGGCCATGTCCTTGGCGGGGCGGTAAGAGCCCTTGGACTTCTCCGTGTTGGCCATGGTGACGGCACCCTCGTGATGTTCCGTCATCATCTTCAGGAAGGCGTCGTCGAACTCCTTGCCGGAGGCCTTCTTCAACTCGGCCATGTCCTCCGGCTTCATCATCCCGGGCATGCCGTGTCCGGAGTGCTCCATCCCGGCCGGGGGGACCTCCTCCTTCCAGGACTTCAGCCATCCGGACATCTTCTCGATCTCCGGCGCCTGCGCCTTCTCGATGTCCCGGGAGAGGGCCTTCACCTTCGGTGAGGAGGCGCGGGAGGCGGCGAGTTCGGTCATCTCCACGGCCTGCCGGTGGTGCGGGATCATGCCCTTCGCGAAGGACACGTCGGCGGCGTTGTGCTTGCCCTTCGCGGCAGGGGCCGAGGAGGACTTCTTGCCGTGGTGTCCGCCGGCGCTGTCGTCGCCGCCACAGGCGGTGAGGACGAGCGCGGCGGTCACGCCGGCCGCGAGCGCGGCGGCAGCGCGGGCGGGGGAACGGTGTGCGGTCATGATGATGCTGCTCCTGCGTCAGAGAAGTGATGATGTGCGCGCCGGACACGGCGCCGGCCCGTAGGCCCGGCACCGTGGGGCGCGGCTATATACGCAGGAGCTGGAGTTGGGACAGCGAGGGTGGCGCCCGTTCCGTGGCGGTGGCCGGGGTACTCCGGACCCGGGGCGCGTGGGAGTCGGCGGCGGCACCACTGGGAGCGGGTGCGGCCAGTGCCGGACCACCGCTGACCCCGCTCGCCGCGCAGGTGGCGTCGGCGTGGTCGAGGTGGCCGCCGCCACCGCTGTCGCCGTAACCGCGGTGATGGCACGCGGTTTCCGCCGCGTGCGGAGGCTGGTGGCCGGTGGCCTCGGCGGTCATGGCCGCGGTGTGTGCGGCGGCAGGGTGCGCCGCGGCGGTGTGAGCGGCCGCGGCGTGTGCTCCGGCGGGGCGTACCCCGGCGTCGTGTACGGCGTGGCCGCCCGCCGCCGGCCCGGCCCGTTCATGGTGGGCCGTGGGGGCGGGCGCAGGCTCGAGGGCGTGCATGGCGACCAGCCCCGTCAGCACCGTCATGACCAGCACTGCGCAGGCACGGGCCGCTACGGCGAAGCGGAGCGTGCGTGCGGAAGCGGTCATGTGGTCACCCTACGGTTCGGGATTCCGCGCGTCGGGCGAACCCTGTCGCGGGAGCGCGGCCGGGCGTCAGACGCGGCCGGCGAGTTCGTAGCCGGCGTCGTCGATCACTTCGGCCACGATCACGTCGTCCAGGTCGGTGTCGGAGGTGACGGTGACGCGGCCGGCGTCCAGATCCACCTTCACGTCGCTCACGCCGTCCAGCCCGTCGAGCGCCTTGGTGACACTGCTCACACAGTGGCCACAGGTCATGCCGGTGACGGCGTAGACGGTGCTGGACGCCGCCGTGTCGGATGATCCGGCGCTGGAGTCGCAGCTGCCGTCAGTGGTGCAGCAGGACGTGGTGGCGGGGTTTTCCGTCATGGATTACTCCAGAGAGAACAGTCATCGCGTGGACCAATACCCCGAGGGGCATCTGCATTGTCGTTTTCATATATACCCCCTCCCCGTACCGGTTTGCAAGCCGCGCCCGTCCGGGCAGCGCGTCCGCTCGCGATCACATGAGGGCGATGGCGACCAGATCTGGTCCGAACATGCGCATACGTGATAGGCAGCGAACACCGGCGGTCAGTGGCACGCTCGTCCTTGCGTGACCGGCTCGGCACGGCGGGGAGTTCGTGACGACTGCGAGGAGCGGCCCTCTCGTGTGCGAACGAGCGTGGGAGCGGCAGTTGACGTGCGCGCTGGCCGGCGCCGGGCGGGAGCCTGCGCTGCTGCTGGTCGACGGCGCCGCCGGGATGGGGAAGAGCAGGCTGGTGCGCCGGCTGCTGGAGCTTCCACAGGCGCGGGCCGTGGCACGGCTGGTCGTCTCCTTCCAGGCTTCCGGCACCCTCGTCATCGCTGACCGGGTCGCCCCGGAGCCCCAGGTCGCGGCGCCGGACGCGTACCAGGCACTCGAAGCGTCGCTCGCCTCGGTGCGTCCCGTCCTGCTGATCGCGGAAGACGTCCACCACGCCGACGACCACTGTCTGCGGCTGCTGCGCGGCCTGTTGGCCGAGCCGCCGGAGCGGTTCGCTGCGGTGCTGACGTACCGGCCGGAGCAATTGGTCCGGCCGGGGCTGCCGTTGGGGCGGGCCGTGGACTACCCGGCGCGGCTGTCGGTGGCGCGGTGGGGGCTGGAGCCGCTGGCGGAGGGGGACGTACGCGGTGTCGCCGGAGAGTTGCTGGGTGCGGAGCGCTGTCCGCAGGAGTTCGTGGCGCGGCTGCGTGAGCGCTCCGGCGGAATACCACAGGTGCTCGTCGACCTGCTGCGCATGCTGCGGGACGCGGGCGGCGGGCGGGAGCACTTCACCGCCGGCGACGTCGAGGAGGTGGGAGTGCCGGTGCGGCTGGCCGAGTCGGTGCTCGAGCGGGCATCGGCCCTGCCCGAGCGGTTCCGCCCGGTGGTGTGGGCGGCCGCGGTGCTGGGCGAGCCGGCCGGTGCGCAGGACCTGGCCGCCGTCGCGGGACTCGGCGACGACAGCGGGCACGCGGCGCTCGTCGCGGCGCTGGAGGGCTCCGCGCTGCGGGAGACCGGCGAGGGCCGGTACGGCTTCGCCATACCCCTGGAAGCCACCGTCGTGTACGGGGAGTTGCCCGGCCCGGTACGGGAGCGGCTGCACCACCGGGCGGCGGCGATGCTCGCCGCCCGTGAACCGGTGCCCTGGGCGCACATCGCCCGCCACTGGCGCAGCGGCGGCCGTACGGAGGACTGGCTGCGGGCCGCGGAGCACCTCGCCGACGGCGACGGCACTCTCAGCGAGGACGCGGCCGCTGTCGCTCTGCTGGAACAGGCGCTGGGCGTCGGCGGCATACCCCCGGAGCAGCGCGGGCGGCTGGCGCTGACGCTGGCCCGTGGCGCCATGCTCGGACTGCGGTCGGCGGGAACGGCACGGGTGCTGCGGAGAATGGTCGACGACCCGACGCTACCCGCCGCGGCACGCGGTGAGATACGGCTCGAACTCGGTCTGCTGCTGCACAACCAGAAGCGTCGCTTCGACGAGGGGCGTACGGAACTGCGCCGGGCCGCCGATGAGTTGGCCGAGCGGCCCGCGCTCGCCGTGCTGGCGATGGCGGCACTGGCGAACCCGTTCTTCCCCGGTGCTTCCCTGGCCGAGAACCTGACCTGGCTCAGGCGCGCCGAGGAAGCCGCCACCGCGTCGCGGGACGGCACCGCGCGCACGGCTGTCGCCGCGTGCCGGGCGACCGTACTGATGAACTCCGGCGACCCCGAAGCCTGGCGACTGGTGGCGCGCCTGCCCCGGAACAGCCCCGACCGGGCCGGCCGTCAGCAGGTGGCACGGGCCCTGTGCAACACCGCGAACGGCGCCGTGTATCTCGGCCACTACCGGCGGGCCGATGAACTGCTGGCAGAGGGCGTCGAGTTGGCCGCCCTCAGCGGCGCGCCGTTCCTCGAACGGGTCGGGCGCGGCACCGCCCTGTACCACGACTGGCTGACGGGCCGCTGGGAAGGTCTGGCCCAGCGGTGTACGGGCCTGGTGGCCGAGGACGGCATAGCGAGCGACGCCCGTACGGTGCTGGCCCTGCTGGCCCTGGCGAAGGGGGAATGGGCCGCGGCGCAGACCTGGCTCCCCCAGAGCGGCCCGCCGTCGGCAGAGGCCTGCGAAGCCCCGGTCGCCGCCACGGCGGCGGGTGCTCGCATCCGGCTGCTGCTGGCCCGGAGGCACATCGAGTCCGCCGCCGCGGCCGCCGGGTCGGCCTGGGCGGAGCTCGGCCGGAAGGGGGTGTGGGTCTGGGGCGCCGAGCTGGCGCCGTGGGCGGTCGAGGCCCATGTCCGCGCGGGGCAGCGGCAGTTGGCGCGGGAACTGGTGGCCGAGTTCGCGGCCGGCCTGACCGGACGGGACGCCCCGTCGGCGTGGGCGGCGCTGCTGTGGTGCGAGGCCGTACTCGCGGAGGCGGACGGTGAGCCGGCGGAGGCGCTGGCGCGGTTCCGGGAGGCGGGCGCGGCATACGCCCGGCTTCCGCACCCCTATGCACGGGCCCTGATGACCGAGGGCGCCGGCCGCTGCGCGTTCGTGCTGGGCAGCGGGGTGGACGCCGCCGCCCGGGAACTCACCGGCTGCGTGGAGCAGCTGACCGAGCTCGGCGCGGTCTGGGACGCCGCCCGCGTTCGGGCGACCCTGCGCGCCCACCACCCCGCCGCACGGCGGCCGCCCGGCCGCCCGTCGTACGCCGAGCGGATGTCCCCGCGCGAGGGGGAGGTCGCCGAACTGGCCGCCACCGGGCTCACCAACCGCGAGATCGCGGCCACGCTGCACCTGTCTCCGCGCACGGTGGAGCAGCACATCGCGCGGGCGATGCGCAAGCTCGGCATCAACTCCCGGCATGGCCTGGCGGCCGCGGCACAGGCGTTACGCCGGCGGGCCGGCCGTGATGACGGTCCGTCGGCCAGGATCGGCTGACGCGCCCCCTCATCCCCGCCCGGGCGTACGCGAAAACGGGCCGACCGCGTACACGGTCGGCCCGCCCCCGAGCGAAATGCCCGTCAGCACATCGTCGGTCGCATGATTTCGTAGTCGCTGCCCCAGTTCGCGCAACCGGCGGCGGAGTGGCCATACCAGTTGTGCCCGAACTCGTGCGCGGCGAGCAGGCCGAAGTCACTCACCAGGGTGGACAGCATGATCCGGTCGCCCTGGCCCCAGTTGCAGCCCACGACGTTGCCGCCACCGCAGCCCTGGACGTAGCCGCCGGTGCACTCCACCGGTGTGCCGCTGGAGGAGGTCTCCGTGCCGCCGCCCCACCAGTTGGCACCCTGGCGGATCGAGCTCTCGTAACCGCTGCAGGAGGACGTGATGTGGTAACTCCAGGCCGGTTCCCGTGCGTCGCGCTTGCCGGCGTCCGGCGGTGCGAGGTCGGTGAGGTCGCCGGTCTTGAAGCCCTCGGGGGCGGGGTCCCCCGAGATCTGCGCGGACTGGGCCGCGGCGGGACGTGCGGTGTCACCCAACTCGCCGGCGCTGGCCGAGACCGGGAAGGCGAAGACCAGGGCGAAGACCAGGGCAGCAGCCCCGGACAGTCTTCGAATAAGCGTGGGCATGACAATCCTCCTGGTGTGGGGGGGCGGGCCCGACTCGCAAGCCCGTAGGCCGAACGCCAGGAAAGTACTCACGGATTCGGTGCGTGCCTATCCGGGTCCGCAGACATACGGATACGCAAGAAACCCCCGTACGCGGCCGACGGCGGCCCGGGCAGGCTCGGTCAGGCCCGGCTCGGTCAGGGCAGGGCTCGGCCGGGGGTGCTCCTGTGGATGTCAGCCGGCGAGGGCTTCCGCTTCCGCGCTGGAGAGGGCCCTGGAGTAGGCCCGCACCTCGTCGATGGAGCCCGTGAATCCCTGGATGAGGTTCTCCCCCCACAGCGCGCGGCCCGCGGCGAAGTCCCCCTCCGCCCGCCAGTCCCTGGAGTGTTCGGACGTGTCCTCGAGGCTGCCGTCGACGAACAGGCGGAGCTCGTCCTCAGGGTCGTCGTAGACGCCGGTCAGGTGTGTCCATCTACCCGTCTCGGCACTGGATTCCGAGACGGCCTCGTCCTTGTCCGAATCGGTGGAGTCCTCGTCGCGCACGGCCATCGCCCACCGGCCGGCCTCCGCGTCGTACTGGAGCGAGAACCCGCTGATCCTGGATCCGTCCTGACTCAGCACGGTCTGGAACCCGTCGCTGTCCCGCAGCTTGACCCGGGCGGAGACGGAGAAACTCTCGTTGGTGTCGACCACGACGTCGTGCGTCGCCACGGACTGCCGTCCGTCGAGGACCACTCCCCCCTGCGACGCTTTCGGAAGGGGATCGCCGAGCAGTGTCCCATCGCTGCCGTTCCCCGAACTGTCCTCCGTCACCGTGCCGTTGACCTCATCGAACAGCCACTCCACGGCAGCACCCCGGACAGGAGGGCGGCCGGTCGCGCTCGGAGGGGGCGGCGGCGTCCGGGTCGCCGTGACGGTCGAGGTGGCCGTAGCGGTGGCGGTGGCCGTCGTACGGGACGGGCCGGGCGTCGCGGGCGCCGGTGGACCGCTCCGCTCAGGTGCCGAGTCATTGCCTTGCGGCGACCCCGGACCCAGCTGAGCGGAGTAGGCGAGGGCGAGCGCGAGGGAGCACAGACCGATGAGCGCGGCGCTCCGCACCAGGCGGTCGGCGCGTCGCCTGGTCCCGTTCCGCGGCCTGGGACGGGCGGTCACGTCCAGCAGGGGCGGGAGTTCTTCGGCGGTCGCTTCGGTGGTCGCTTCGCGGCCCTCCCCTGCCGCGCCACGGGCGGCGTACTCCACACCTCCCCAGGGCAGCAGTGCTTCGGCCAGGAGCGCTCCGCGGTCGACGTGCATGCGCTCCAGGTCGGCGACAGCCCGCGAGCAGTACGCACACCCCTCCAGGTGCGGGACGAGATCCGCCGCGGCGTCGATGGACTTGTGGTCCGCGTAGGCCAGCACCATCCGGTGGAAGCGCCGGCACGCGTCGTCCACCATCCCGTCCTGGTGGATCTGGACGTAGGAGTGGTAGAACTCCCCGCGCGCACGCCTGTTGAGCAGGGCCGCCTCCTCGACCGCCACGCCTTCGGCCCGCGCGCCCTCGGCCCGCGCACCGAGCAGCCGGTCGATCCACGCGCTCTCGTCGTGCTCGACGGCGTCGTGCCACAGCACCGTCCGGCTACGGTCCGGCAGGCTCTCGAAGGCCCGCGCCACCACGGAGCCCCCGCGTTTCTCCGCGGCGTGTGCGTCTGCCTCGGCCCAGGCGGCCAAGTCGGGGTGCAGCACGCTCTGCCGGCCGGTCACCGCCCAGCCCGCCGCTGTACGCAGCACCGTGGACAGGGCATGCGGACGCAGGGCACCGGTGGGACTGCCGTCCTCCCGCCTCAGTGCCTGTTCCCATGCCTGCCGGGCGAGTTCATCAGCAGCGGGAGGGTCGAGCACGCAGGCCGACGCGAAGGCCCGTACGGACCGCAGGTGGCGCTGCTCCAGCTTCCGGCGCGCAGGGAGGGCCCCCTGGCCACCTCCTCGTACGAGCCGGAGCAGTTCGGCGTCCGACAGGCGCGCGCATTCCATCCGTCCTTCAATCCCCCGGCGCGTCACGGCGTCTCTCTCACGAGAGAGACGAGTGCTTCCCGTGCAGGCTCTCGCGACCACGCCGGCGCCCGTACCCACCTCAGCGAAAGATGACAAGAAAGCTGGTCAATACGCGTAGACCTGCTCGGGGCCACTTCGCGATCAGGACGAGCGTCGACCGGCCGCCGAGTCGGAAGATCTTGCGGAACCCGAGCACGCGCCCGCCACGCCACCGGCACGTCCGTTACGGAATGCGACCACTGCCCGTCGCGGCGTCACCGGATTCGCTTCCGCATTCCGGAACGAGGGCGATCCCATTCGACTCCCCGAACAGCCGGGAAGGCCCGGGCCGGACACGTGACGCCACCCTGCAAAGGTTCAACACACAGGGTCCATGGAATCGCTGGAAGAGCTCCAGCACCTTACTCGGGAGTATTCCGGAGTCGCCGGAGCGTTCCTCGAAATTTCCGGCCCAGAGGTATTTGAATGCGCCCTGACCTGGACGACACTGTGGACCGAAAGCCGTCCCGAGAGGTGAAGCATGGTGTCAGCCAAACGGGCCGTCGCACGTGCCGTGTACGGTTCGCGATTCGACCGCGTCCCATGGGAGCAGCGCGTCTACATAAGGCCGGGCGAGAGGATGGCGAGGGAGCTGCAATGGCGCGTGCTGTTGCGCAAGTCGCCGGTGATATCCCTCGACGAGTACCGCTCGCGGGTCAAGCTCGGCGCGATCGAGGAGTTCATCAGCTGCCACATGTGCGGCGAGTCCCGGCAGCAGCCCCTCTACGAGCCCGTCAAGACGAAGAGCAACGGCAAGAAGGCGTGGTCGTACCGGGTGGTCCGCTGCCCGTCGTGCGGCTTCCTCTACCGCAACCCCAACATCCTGCCCGAGCGGCTGGGTGACCTGTACTCCACGAACTACAGCACCTTCCTGACCGGTAACTACGCCGCGAACCGGCAGCGGCGCTACCGCCAGGCCATGGACGCGTTCACGCCGGTCTTCGCCGAGGGCGACAAGCGCCGGCTGCTCGACTTCGGCTGCGGAGCCGGTTATTTCCTGGAGCTGGCCGAGGAGCGCGGGTTCGACGCGACCGGCGTGGACCTCTCCCCCGACTCCGTCCAGCAGGCCAACGAACGGCTGACGTCGGCCACCGCCCACTTCGGGGCACCCGACGACGTGCCGGAGATCGCCGCGGGCGGCTTCGACGTGATCACCCTGTGGTCGGTGCTGGCACACCTGCCCCGCCCGGTGGAGGACTTCACCGGCTTCCGTAAGCTGCTCGGCCCCGGCGGGGTGCTGATGATCCTCACGGTCAACGCACAGTCGCTGCTGCTCAAGGCCCACGGCTCCAAGTGGAACGGCTTCACCAGAAACCACCTGATGTTCTACTCCCGGGAGACCGTGCCCCTGCTGCTGCGCCAGGCCGGGTTCGCGGGGGTGGCCTTCGAGCCGTTCTACGGCGACTCCATAGAGGCGGGCACGACCAGGCTGAGCGATGCGCACAGCAGCCGCCTCCGGCGCACCGTCGCCGCGAGCGACGGCGGCAACATGATGCGGGCTCTGGCCTTCGCCGACGAGGAGGCGATCCAGCGCTGGGGCGACGGCCGCCGGGTGCACCGCCTGATCTGATGCGGGTGACAGCTGCCCGCCCCGTTCCCGTGGTCGCGATCAGCCCTGTGACCAGCGGTGCCCGCTGCCCGCAGGGCTGGTCGCATCCGGAGGACACGAGGTGCGGGGACCATCGCACTCTTCCGGCGGTGCCCCGCCACCTACCGAAGAGCATGGATAGGTGCAGCAATAGTAACTACGCCTATCCATGACAAGGGGTGCGAGGGACAAGCCTTCGGAGATGTTCGACCGGGGCTTCGAGTGGTCCGAGCTGACCCGGTTCGTCAGCTACGCGGGCCGTGAGGCCACGCTGGGTGTCGTCGCCGGACGGCGGCGGCAGGGGAAGACGTTTCTCCTCGATGGGATCACCCGGGCCTCGGGCGGCTTCATGTTCACCGCCACCGAGACCACCGAGGCTGACGCGCTACGGCTGTTCGGCGAAGCCCTCGCCGCCCACTGTGACGAACCGGCCCCCTACCGTTTCGCCCACTGGGAC
>NZ_JBOHCV010000227.1:0-3861 GCF_050698815.1 Streptomyces sp. | reverse complement strand
GACCGGTCGCAGCGCCAACCAGAGCAAGGCTCTTGATCGCCTTCATCACTTAACTCCCTCATATGCGTGTAGTGCGGTCCCCACCTGTACCAAGCGGGCAGCATGCACAACGCGACATAAACAACAGAGTCACCAGCCGTCACCCGAATGGACGGACATTACTGATTCCATGCTTATCGGAAAGGATAAGTTCCGGATGAGTCGTCCATTCGTTCCAGGTGAGACGGTAAATTGAGAAAGGAAAGCCCGTGACTATTCATTGCCCGCTTCGTTAAGATCTATGCAGGCTAGTCAGTGGGACTCTTCCCCCACGTTGGCAACTGAGGCCCCGGGATTCATTCCGGGGCCTCAGGCCGTTTTTGCGGGTTGTCCAATCTCCATATTTCGCTATGGAGTACGGAATGCCTGGTGCCGCCGGGGAGCCCGGCTCGGCCGCCGCGCTCGTTCCGGACCGGATCAGGAAGTCGTCAAGACCGACGCCGGTCGATGGCCCTACCGAGCAGAATGGGGCCATGGCACGCGGAAAGCTGAGGATCTACCTCGGCGCGGCACCCGGTGTGGGAAAGACCTATGCCATGCTCGCCGAGGCCCACCGCAGGGTGGAGCGGGGCACGGACTGCGTCGTGGCGTTCGTCGAACACCACGGGCGGGCCCGCACCCAGACCATGATGAGCGGCCTGGAAGTGGTGCGGCGGCAGGAGCTGGAGCACCGTGGTTCCGTCTTCACGGAGATGGACCTGCGGGCGGTGCTGGCGCGGGCCCCGGCCGTCGCGGTCGTCGACGAGCTCGCCCACACCAACGTCCCCGGCTCGCCCCACACCAAGCGCTGGCAGGACGTCGAGGAACTGCTCCGGGCAGGCATCGACGTCGTCACCACAGTGAACATCCAGCACCTGGAGTCGCTGGGCGACGTGGTGGAGTCCATCACCGGTGTGCGGCAGCGCGAGACCGTACCGGACGAAGTCGTGCGCCGGGCCGACCAGATCGAGCTCGTCGACATGTCCCCGCAGACGCTGCGCAGGCGTATGGCGCACGGCAACATCTACGCGCCCGACAAGGTCGACGCCGCCCTGTCGAACTACTTCCGGCCGGGCAACCTCACCGCGCTGCGGGAGCTGGCGCTGCTCTGGACGGCCGACCGGGTCGACGAGTACCTCCAGGAGTACCGCAGCGAGCACCGCGTCTCGACCATCTGGCAGGCCCGCGAGCGCATCGTGGTCGGCCTCACCGGCGGGCCCGAGGGCCGTACGCTCATCCGCCGCGCCGCCCGGATGGCCACGAAGGGCGCGGGCGGCGAGATCCTCGCCGTCTACATCGCCCGCAGCGACGGCCTGACCTCCGGCTCGACCGAGGAACTCGGCGTCCAGCGCAGCCTCGTCGAGGACCTCGGCGGCACCTTCCACCACGTCGTCGGCGACGACGTGCCCGACGCGCTGCTCGAGTTCGCCCGGGGCGTGAACGCCACCCAGGTCGTCCTCGGCTCCAGCCGCCGAAAGGCGTGGCAGTACGTCTTCGGCCCCGGCGTCGGCGCCACCGTGGCCCGTGACTCCGGCCCGGATCTGGACGTACACATCGTCACCCATGGGGAGGTGGCCAAGGGGCGCGGTCTGCCCGTCGCCCGCGGTGCCAGGCTGGGCCGCTCCCGTACTGTCGGCGGCTGGACACTGGGCGTGGGCGGGCCCGCGCTGCTCACCCTCCTGCTGACGCGGCTCGATCCGGGGCCCGGGTTCGCCAACGACGTGCTGTTCTTCCTGTGCCTGACCGTCGGTGCGGCCCTGGTCGGCGGCCTGCTCCCCGCGCTGGCCTCCGCCACCGTCGGCTCGCTCCTGCTCAACTTCTACTTCACGCCGCCCACCTACACCTGGACGATCGCCGATCCCGAGAACATCGTCGCCATCGCGGTCTTCTTCGCGGTCGCGGTAGCCGTCGCCTCGGTCGTCGACCTCGCCGCCCGGCGTACGCACCAGGCGGCCCGGCTGCGCGCCGAGTCCGAAGTCCTCTCCTTCCTCGCCGGCAGCGTGCTGCGCACCGGGGCATCCCCGGCCGAGGGGGGTGAGGCCACGCTGGAGGCTCTGCTGGAGCGGGTACGGGAGACCTTCGCCATGGAGTCCGTGGCGCTGCTGGAGCGCAGCAGCGACGTCGACCCCTGGGCATGCGTCGCCGGCGTCGGCCCCGCCACACTCAGGCGGCCCGAGGAGGCCGACGTCGACGTGCCCGTCGGCGGTCACCTCGCTCTCGCCCTCAGCGGCCGGGTGCTGCCGGCCGAGGACCGCCGTGTCCTCGCCGCGTTCGCCGCCCAGGCGGCGGGCGTCCTGGACCGCGAGCGGCTGGTCGGCGAGGCCGCGCAGGCCCGTGAACTGGCCGAGGGCAACCGCATCCGCACCGCCCTGCTCGCGGCCGTCTCCCACGACCTGCGCACCCCGCTCGCGGGCATCAAGGCGGCGGTCACCTCGCTGCGTTCGCAGGACGTCGCCTGGTCCGCGGAGGACGAGGCGGAACTGCTCGCCGGGATCGAGGACGGCGCCGACCGGCTGGACCACCTGGTGGAGAACCTCCTGGACATGTCCCGCCTGCACACCGGCACCGTCACCCCGCTGATCCGCGAGGCGGACCTCGACGAGGTGGTGCCGATGGCGCTCAGCGGCCTGCCCGAGGGCAGCGTCGTCCTCGATGTGCCCGAGCAGCTGCCCATGGTCGAGGTCGACCCGGGTCTGCTGGAGCGCAGCGTCGCCAACATCGCGGAGAACGCGGTCAAGTACAGTCCGGACGGCGAGCCGGTCCTGATCTCGGCCAGCACACTCGGCGAACGCGTCGAACTCCGTATCGTCGACCGCGGTATCGGCGTCCCCGACGACGCCAAGATCCGGATCTTCGAACCCTTCCAGCGCTACGGCGACGCGCCGCGCGGCTCCGGCGTGGGACTGGGACTCGCGGTGGCCCGCGGCTTCGCCGAAGCGATGGGCGGCACCCTGTCCGCCGAGGACACCCCGGGTGGCGGCACCACGATGGTGCTCAGCCTGCGGAGGGCCGCGGGCCAGGCATCCGCTCGGCCCGGCCTGCCCGCCACCACGACGTCATGACGCTGTATACGAGAAGTACGGGATGTGCGAGCAGTACGAGACCGACGAAAGGCAGGCCCCAGTGCCCCGGGTGCTGATCGTGGAGGACGAGCCGCAGCTCGTCCGCGCCCTCGTCATCAATCTCAAGGCGCGCAAGTACGAGGTGGAGGCGGCCCCCGACGGCGCCGCCGCCCTCCGGCTCGCCGCGTCCCGGCACCCCGACGCGGTGCTGCTGGATCTCGGACTGCCGGACATGGACGGCCTCGACGTCATCAGGGGGCTGCGGGGCTGGACACGGGTGCCGATCGTCGTCCTCTCCGCCCGGCAGACCTCCGACGAAAAGGTCGAGGCCCTGGACGCCGGCGCCGACGACTACGTCACCAAGCCCTTCGGCATGGACGAACTGCTCGCCCGCCTGCGGGCGGCCGTACGCCGCGCCGAGCCGGTGGGAATGCCCGGTGACACGGCAACCGTGGAGACCGACGACTTCTCCATCGACCTGGCAGCCAAGACGGTCACCCGCCGCGGACGGGACGTGCACCTGACCCCGACCGAGTGGCACCTGCTGGAGGTACTGCTGCGCAACAGCGGCCGGCTCGTCGGCCAGAAGCAGCTGCTCCAGGAGGTCTGGGGCCCCTCGTACGGCAGGGAGACCAACTACTTGCGGGTCTACATGGCCCAGCTGCGCCGCAAGCTCGAAGCGGACCCCTCGCACCCGCGCCACTTCCTCACCGTCCCCGGCATGGGATACCGCTTCCACCAGGGCTGAGCGGGCCGGTCGACACGGCGGCCCGGCGGGGAG
>NZ_JBOHCV010000226.1:0-9119 GCF_050698815.1 Streptomyces sp. | reverse complement strand
AGTGTGGGTATGCCAGGGGCGTGCTCCGCTCCGCTGACTGCAAGTCGGCACTTATCGATGGCAATTGACAGAAGATGCACGCGCCGCACCGGTTCTGTGACTGATCAGGCATCCCCGCCGCACGCCGCGCCGACCGCTCCCCGGATACGATCCGGCACCTATGGACCCGGCACAGCAAGCACAGTCCGCACAGCAGGCACCGCCCGGTGTGCTCAGCGAGCAGGCCGACGGCGTCGCCACGCTCACCATCCGGAACCCGGCCAAGCGCAACGCGATGACCCCACAGATGTGGCGCGAGGTGCCGGTGCTGCTGGAGCGGCTCGCCGCGGACGCCTCCGTACGGGCGCTCGTCCTCACCGGCGCGGACGGAACCTTCTGCGCGGGAGCCGACATCGCAGCCCTGCGGGAGTCCGCGCAGACCTCGCAGGGCCTGGCGCTGGCCGCCGAGGAGGCGCTGAGCGCCTTTCCCAAACCGACGCTGGCCGTCGTGCGCGGGCATTGTGTGGGCGGCGGCTGCCAGCTCGCCGCCGCCTGCGACCTGCGGTTCGCCGCGCAGGGCGCGCTCTTCGGCGTCACACCGGCGAAGCTGGGGATCGTCTACCCGGCCGCCTCGACGCAGCGGCTGGTCGGGCTCGTCGGTCCCGCGGCCACCAAGTATCTGCTCTTCTCGGGGGAGTTGATCGGGACTGAGCGGGCGCTGCGGACCGGCCTGGTGGACGAGGTGCATCCGGACGACGCCCTGGACGCGCGGGTGGACGCCTTCGCCCGCGGTCTGGCGGCCCGCTCGCAGCTGACCCAGTCGGCCGCGAAGGAGTTCGCCGACGGTCGGGGCGACGCGGCGCGTATCGCGCACTGGCAGCGGGTGGCCGCGGCCAGTGACGAGGCCGCCGAGGGTGTCGCCGCCTTTCTGGAGCGCCGCGCCCCGCGGTTCGGCTGGACGCCGTGAAATTCGGCGCCCCGACTCGCCACGAAAGCGTTACCTATCGGTAACGTGTCCGCATGACGTCACTACCCGAGCGCGCCGCCCGGCGCTGCCACAACATGGTCAACCCGCTCCACTCCGCCGTGTACTTCTCCCCCGCACTGGGCAAGGAACTCGCGCCCTACGGCATCAAGGACCCCCGAGCCATCTACTTCGCCGGACGTGCGGCCCCGCTGGGTGCGGTGGGCGCCGGGACCGTCACCGCGACCTTCTACAACTTCAGCCACACGCTGATCGCCCGGATACTGCCGGAACTGTGGGAGTCCGCCTCCCCCGCCACCGTCCTCGCCGCCCGGCTGCGGGCGGTGGACACGATGCTCCGTGACCTGCTGGGCGAGGAGGCCATCGGCTCCCCGGAGATGGCCGAGGCGGCCGAGCTGGCCCTGCGGGCCGCCGAGGGCTGCACGCGGCCAGGACGTCCGCTCTACGCCGCCAACGCCGACCTGCCCGTCCCCGACGCCCCGCACCTCGCGTACTGGCACGCCGCGACCCTGCTGCGCGAGCACCGCGGGGACGCCCACATAGCCGCCCTGCTGGCGGCCGGTCTCGATCCGCTGGAGGCGCTGGCCAGCCACACCGCCAGCGGTCGCGGCATGGCCCCCAAGTGGGTGCTGAGCACCCGCGGTTACCAGGAGCAGGACTGGGCGGCGGCCCAGGACCGGCTGCGCGGGCGGGGCCTTCTGGACCGGGAGGGCGACCTCACCGAGGAGGGCACGCGGCTGCGCAAGGAGCTCGAGTACCAGACCGACCGGATGGACAGCGCGCCCTACGAACACCTCGGGGAAGCCGGCGTGGCACGGCTGACGGAGCTGGCCTCGGGCTTCGCCGCGGCCGTCGCGACGGCGGGCGCCTTCCCGGACGGCCTCTTCGGCCGGGACTGACCGGGCCGCGCAGCTCCGGATGCGGGTGCCACCTGCCACAATGCAGGATCACCGGGGACACCCAGCACCGAGAAGGCGGAACCAACCATCGTGACGACGACCATCGAAGGCAGGATCGCCGAAGAACTCGGCGTACGGGAGCGGCAGGTCAAGTCCGCCGTCGAGCTGCTCGACGGCGGGTCGACCGTGCCGTTCATCGCGCGCTACCGCAAGGAAGCGACCGAGATGCTCGACGACGCGCAGCTGCGCTCGCTGGAGGAGCGGCTGCGCTATCTGCGGGAGTTGGCGGAGCGGCGCGAGGCGATCCTCGAGTCCGTACGGTCGCAGGGCAAGCTCGAGCCCGAGCTGGAGCGGCGGATCCGGGCCGCCGAGTCCAAGGCGCGGCTGGAGGACATCTACCTGCCGTTCAAGCCCAAGCGCCGTACCAAGGCACAGATCGCGCGCGAGGCCGGGCTCGAACCGCTGGCCGAGGGGCTGCTCGGTGATCCGGGGGTGGAGCCGCACGCCGCGGCTGCCGCCTTCGTCGACGCCGAGAAGGGTGTCGCGGACACGGCGGCGGCACTGGAGGGCGCCCGGGCGGTCCTCGCCGAGCGGTTCAGCGAGGACGCCGACCTGATCGGCGAGCTGCGGGAGCGGATGTGGACGCGAGGGCGGCTCGCGGCCACGGTACGGGAGGGCAAGGAGGAGCAGGGCGCGAAGTTCAAGGACTACTTCGACTTCGCCGAGGGCTTCACCGAGCTCCCCTCGCACCGGGTACTGGCCATGCTGCGGGGCGAGAAGGAGGAGGTTCTGGACCTGGCGCTGATTCCCGAGGAGACGCCCGAGGGCGGCACCGAGGGCACGCCCAGCTCCTACGAGCGCTCCATCGCCCACCACTTCGGCGTACGCGACGAGGGCCGGCCGGCCGACGCCTGGCTGGCCGAGGCGGTGCGCTGGGCCTGGCGCACTCGCGTCCTGGTCCACCTCGGCCTCGATCTGCGGCTCCGGCTGCGCACGGCGGCCGAGGACGAGGCGGTGCGGGTCTTCGCGGCGAACCTGCGTGACCTGCTCCTCGCCGCCCCCGCCGGCACCCGCGCCACCCTGGGCCTGGACCCGGGGCTGCGCACAGGGGTGAAGGTCGCCGTCGTCGACGCGACGGGCAAGGTCGCGGCGACGGACACGGTCTATCCGCATGCCCCGCACAAGCGGTGGGACGAGGCGCTGGCGCAGCTGGCCGCCCTCGCGAAGGAGCACTCCGTCGAGCTGATCGCGATCGGCAACGGCACCGCGTCCCGCGAGACCGACAAGCTGGCGGCCGAACTGATCGCGAAGCAGCCCGAGCTGAAGCTGACGAAGGTGATGGTCTCGGAGGCGGGAGCCTCCGTGTACTCGGCGTCGGCCTTCGCCTCGCAGGAGCTGCCCGATATGGACGTCTCGCTGCGTGGAGCGGTCTCCATCGCACGGCGGCTGCAGGACCCGCTCGCCGAACTTGTCAAGATCGACCCGAAGTCGATCGGTGTCGGCCAGTACCAGCACGATCTGTCCGAGGTGAAGCTGTCGCGGTCGCTGGACGCCGTGGTGGAGGACTGTGTGAACGGTGTGGGTGTCGACGTCAACACGGCGTCCGCTCCGCTGCTCTCCCGGGTCTCCGGCATCGGCTCGGTGCTCGCCGAGAACATCGTGACGCACCGCGACGGGAACGGCCCGTTCAAGAGCCGCCGGGAGCTGAAGGACGTGGCGCGGCTGGGTCCGAAGGCGTACGAGCAGTGCGCGGGCTTCCTGCGCATCCGGGACGGCGAGGACCCGCTGGACGCCTCCAGCGTGCACCCGGAGTCCTATCCGGTCGTCCGCACGATGGTGCGGACCGCCGCCACCGACGTGCCCGGCCTCGTCGGCAACACCACGCTGCTGCGCTCGCTCAATGCGGCGGACTTCGTCGACGACTCCTTCGGCCTGCCTACCGTCACCGACATCCTCCGGGAGCTGGAGAAGCCGGGGCGCGACCCGCGGCCCGCCTTCAAGACGGCCACCTTCAAGGAGGGTGTCGAGAAGCTCGGCGATCTCGAGACCGGGATGATCCTGGAGGGCGTCGTCACGAACGTCGCTGCCTTCGGCGCCTTCGTGGACGTGGGCGTGCACCAAGACGGCCTGGTGCACGTCTCGGCGATGTCGAAGACCTTCGTGAAGGACCCACATGACGTGGTCAAGCCGGGCGACATCGTCAGGGTGAAGGTGCGGGAGGTCGACGTCGCGCGGAAGCGGATCTCACTGACGCTCCGCCTGGAGGACGAGTCGTCCGCGCCGGGAGCCGCGTCCGAGGCCGGCAACGGCGGCGGCGGTGCGGGCCGTCGGCGAGGTGGCGGGGGCGGCACGGACCGCACGCCGCGACCTCGGCAGGGCAACGGCAAACAGGGCAACGGCAGGCGGGACGGCGGCAGGCAGGACGGCCGCGGCAACGCGGGAAAGCCGCCGCAGCGCCGTGAAGCGGCCCCCGCCAACAGCGAGATGGCGGACGCCCTGCGCCGGGCGGGCCTGCTGGGCAAGGACAAGAAGCGCTGAGCGTGCGGCGTCGCTTGCCAGGCCGTCCGGCCCGGCAGGCGACGCCGCACCTTCCCTCGCCAGGCCTGTCCGCTCGTGTCCGCCTAGGGATTCACCTGCGGCACGGCGCAGTTGCGCAGCGGCACCCTGCCCTCGGGCCAGGCCACGCCCTCGAACTTCAGCTCGTCGGCCGCCGGGTCGAGCCGGACCACCGACATCGGCTTGTTGTACGGGTTGCCCGCGTTGGTCAGACAGATCCAGCCGCTGGCGCCCTGCACCCGGGAGGCCAGGTTCAGCGAGGCGAAGTCCTGCTTGATCCGCTCGGTCGAGGGGACCTCTTTCCCGCTCAGTGTGACGGCCTTCGCCAGGGCCTTGGTCGCGGTGAGGACCACGTCGTGGGTGACGATGGTCCGGCCGTCGTCGAGACTGACGTCACCCATCTCCCCGGCGGCGTCGATGTTCTCGCGCAACCGGGCCATCGCCTCCTGCGGTTCGGCGAGATGGCGCGGTCGGTCCGACTTCTTCGGCTTCGATCCGTCCCGCTCCGCCTTCTTCTCCCACTTCTTCACCTCGGCGTCCCAGGCCTGGGGGTGTGCGGGCGCCGTGTACCGCACGGACACCGTCGGCTTCCCCGCCCCGGGGTCGCCGCGCAGCAGCGCGCGTTCGAAATGGTCCAGGCGCTGGTCGACGGTCGTCGCGTCGGATCCCGAGATGACCGTGTAGGACTTCTTGTCGGCGCAGTAGGTGTCGGCGAGCTTCTTGATGAACAGCTCGAGGTGGAAGGCCCGCCCGGCGAAGTAGATGACGCGGGCGTTGGACTGGCAGATGTTCCGGGCCGCGTCCTCGAATTCGTTCGGCGTGATGCCCGCCTGCTCACGGCCGGGCGACCGGAACGTCATGTCCTGGACACCGCGGCCCTTCTCCCTGCCGCCTCTGGCTTCGGTGAACGCCGTCCACAGCGACTTGTTGTAGTTGTCCTTCGGCCGGGTGTCGACGATCAGCGCGGTTTCCTCAGTGGCCAGCCCCGGATCGAAGTTGATCAGCGCACGGGCCTGGTCCTCGCTGGTGGAGACCACCCGGGCCAGGCCCGGGTAGGGGTCCTTGGCCCGATCCCGGCCCTCCGGATTGGCGAAGTCGGCCGAGGTGACCAGGCTGGCGACGACGGGGATACCCAGGTCCTTCGTCACATGGGTCATCGCGTCCTGGGTGTTCTTCAGGCTCAGATTGAAGCCCGCGATCACGCGCAGACCGGGTTCCTGCGCCACCAGCTGATTCACCGTGTGCCGCCACAGACCGTAGTTGCGGCCCGGATTGGCGAGCACGAGACGGATGGGAGGCTTCGCCGAATCCGACTTGTTCGCCTGGAACTGCGCCAGATACGCCCCCTGCACCTCACTCAGCATCTGCCGCTGCACGGCCGGGTTGCCCGACTCCATGGGGATCATCAGCGCGACGGTCGCATGCTTCTTCCCCGCGACGCGCTTGTTCTCGGCGGCTATCCGGGCGGAGACCTCACGCATGCCGTCGACCTGCGGCATGAAAACCCCGGTGCCGTCCGAGACGCCGACGCAGTCGCCGCCGTGCACCTCGAGGCCCGCGCCGCAGCTCTCGGGCTCGTCCCCGAAGATCCAGTAGCCGCCGTAGCCGCCCGCGCCGAGAACGGCCAGCCAGAGGAGTGCCACGGTGACGGGACCCAGCCGGCCATGGCGCTCCTTGGTGCCGGCCGACGCTCCGGCCCCTGCCGTCACCCGCAGCAGGCGTCCGGGCAACGGAATGTCCCTGCCCAGCCGCCGGTCCTCGGCGGCGCTCACGCGCTCGCGGAACAACGCCGGCACCGCGTCCATCAGTTCGGCGGCCGGCACCGGATCGTTCGTCGCCTGCGCGGACGGGGCAGCGTCCGGCGCCGAGGTGGCGACGACGACTGGGTAGGCGCGGAGGTTGCGGGATTCGCCGTCGTACGCCGTCAGCAGGGCGTCCCGGATCGCCCGCCGCGCCGGAAACCTGTCCACCTCCGGCAGCAGAACGACCGGACGGCGGACCCTGTTGAGGCGCCGGAACCAGCCGTAGTGCGCGTCGACGTCCGCCAGCAGTGCCTCTGCCAGCAGCAGTTGCTTGCGCTCGGGGGGCTCGGCCCGCCACGCGAGCAGCTCTCTGAACACCTCCCGCGGCGTCTGCAGCCCTTGGCTGCGGAAGCGCGTCCTGCGGTACCAGCCGACCGTTCTCAGATGCGGGAAGCGCAGGGCGTCGACCGCCCAGCGCAGGAGTTCCACCATCCAGTTCACGTTCGGGGGGAACTGCTGGGGGTCCAGCCCCCGGAACCGCCGGCGTAACCCGAGCAGCACATGGCGGCGTTCCTTGGCGATCGCCTGCTTGACCAGGTGGGCCAGCTCATCGACCTGTTCGGGGACGGTGTGCTCCGGCACGGGCCGCCAGGCGTAGAACGCGGCGAAGGCCGCCGCGAAGCGCGGAAAGACCAGTGGCAGCCGGTACGCCGGGCGGCCGTCGTATCCGCATCCCTGGGCGAGAGCGAGCAGTTCGTCGGCGACCTGCTTCTCCTCCGGCTCCGCGGCCGACACCTCACCCGGGCTGTTGACCGGCAGTACGCCCTGGTACTTGCGCCGGAACTCCTCCGGCCACTTCGCGGCCGTACCGTCGGCGGCCTCTATCTGGAAGACCAGGGCTCCGCCGGCCCGCCGCCCGAACCGGAGCCGTCGCCGGCGGAGCCGGTCCCGTACCGCCAGCTGTGCCAGCACCGCGTCCAGCTGCTTCTCCACCCGCGCTCCCCCGTTCCCGAATGCGGTCTCGAATCCACTCTCGAATCCGGGAAGCAACTATAGTGAGCCAAGTCACTTGTTGTGCAGGGAGTTTGACGGCGCGTCGATTTCCCGCACCCTGCCGTCCAGCACCTCCAGGCGCCGCGTGGTGCGCACCGACTCCAGCATCCGGCGGTCGTGCGTGACGAGCAGCAGCGTGCCCTCGTAGGAGGCCAGCGCCGACTCCAGCTGCTCGATCGCGGCCAGGTCCAGATGGTTCGTCGGCTCGTCCAGCACGAGCAGGTTCACCCCGCGCCCCTGCAGCAACGCCAGCGCCGCCCGGGTCCGTTCCCCCGGTGACAGGGTCACCGCGGGGCGCAGCACATGCCCGGCGCTCAGGCCGAACTTGGCGAGCAGTGTGCGTACCTCCGCGGGCTCCAGACCGGCGGCGCCGCGGAAGGCGTCCAGCAGCGGCTCCTCACCATGGAAGAACCGCCGCGCCTGATCGATCTCCCCCACCACGACGCCCGACCCCAACGAGGCGCCCCCCGTGTCGAGTTCGAGCCGTCCCAGCAGAGCGGCCAGCAGGGTCGACTTGCCCGCGCCGTTCGGACCGGTGACCGCGACCCGGTCGCGCCAGTCGATCTGCATGTCCACCGGCCCCAGCCGGAAGGCGCCGCGCCGCACCTCGGCGCCGCGCAGGGTGGCCACGACCGAGCCGGAGCGTGGTGCGGCGGCGATCTCCATGCGCAGCTGCCACTCCTTGCGGGGCTCCTCCACCACCTCGAGCCGCTCGATCATCCGTTCCGTCTGGCGTGCCTTGGCGGCCTGCTTCTCCGTCGCCTCGATCCGGACGTTGCGTCCGATCTTGTCGTTGTCGGGCATCTTCCGGCGTGCGTTGCGTACGCCCTTGTCCATCCAGCCGCGCTGCAGGCGGGCCCGCGATTCCAGGCCCGCCCGGGTTCCGGCGTACTCCTCGTACTCCTCGCGCGCGTGCCGGCGCGCCCGTTCGCGCTCCTCGAGGTAGGTCTGGTAGCCGCCGCCGTAGTGGCGCACCTGGTGCTGGGCGAGGTCGAGTTCGAGCACGCTGCGGACGGTGCGGGCCAGGAACTCCCGGTCGTGGCTGACCAGGACCGTCCCGGCCCGCAGGCCGCTCACGAAGGACTCGAGCCGGTGCAGTCCGTCCAGGTCGAGGTCGTTCGTCGGCTCGTCCAGCAGGAAGACGTCGTACCGGCTGAGCAGCAGGGAGGCGAGCGAGGCGCGGGCCGCCTGGCCGCCGGAGAGGGAGGTCATCGGCCGGTCCAGGCCTGTTTCCAGGCCGAGTTGCGCGGCGACCTCGGCGGCCCGCTCCGCGAGGTCGGCGGCGCCCAGGGACAGCCAGCGCTCCAGCGCCACGGCGTAGGCGTCCTCGGCCCCCGCAAGGCCCTGCTCCAGTGCGCGGGTGCTGTCGTCGAGCGCGGTCTGTGCCGCGTCGACTCCGGTACGCCGGGCCAGGAACCCGCTCACGGTCTCCCCCGTGCGCCGCTCGGGCTCCTGCGGCAGGTAGCCGACGGTCGCGGTCGGCGGACCGAGCCGTACCGTCCCCGCCTCCGGCTCCGTCAGCCCGGCCAGCATCCGCAGCAGGGTGGACTTGCCCGCGCCGTTCACCCCGACGAGACCCACCACGTCACCGGGGGCGACGACGAGATCGAGCCCGGCGAAGAGGGAGCGGTCGCCGTGACCGGCGGCGAGGGCTTTGGTGACGAGGGTGGCGGACACAAGGGCAGATGGTACGGGGGCGAGGAGTCATGGTCGCGCGCATTTTCCCCGGCCCGTACGCGAGGGGCCGCCGGGCGGTGCCGGCCGTCATTCCCCCGGACCGGTCGCCACCTCCAGGGCGGCGGTCCGCACGTCGGGCACGGCGTGGCGGCGCACCTCGCGCAGGAACGCGCGCCAGGGTTCGGGCCAGCCGCTGCCGGGGTTGACGGCGGCGGCCAGCGTCACGGC
>NZ_JBOHCV010000225.1:0-11245 GCF_050698815.1 Streptomyces sp. | reverse complement strand
CGACCGTGGTGCCGATGACGCTCGCGACAGCAATCTTGCGCATCTTTCGTGCGTCGCTCTGGACGCTGGCGGCTGGTTCGGGAGTGCGGGTCGTCATGAAGCTCCGATCGGGCATGGATCGTTGACGGCTCTGCTTGCGCGGAATGAGTTGGTCAACTTTCCTTTGCGCCCGAGGGAAACGACAAGGAGCAAACGCACACGGTTGCCGACGGCTGAGTGTTCATATGCCCACCCCGGGCCCGCCCGATCGGTTCGGCGCCCGGCGAGTTCGGCGGCTCGCATGCCGCCGGCGCCTTACGCCCGGTACCCGGCTGGACGCCAACACCCGCCGTCGCGGCGTTCGTTGCCGTTGCGGCCCGCCTCACCTACGAGCGGGGACGCCGCCTCGGCACGAAATCGTCCTCCGGGAGGGAGTCCTCGGGAAGGGAGGAAACCTGCGGACCCAGCGCGTCCTCCGGCACGGAATCGTCATCCGGCGAGATCGCCCCAGGAGCAGGCCCCTCCGGGACGGCGGCCTCCGGCGGAAGGGTCGCCTCCGTGACGGGCTCCTGCTCTGCGGGCTCCTCCTCCACGGGCTCCTCCCCGAGCTCCTTCGCCCTCGGCAGGTGCTTCCTCCGTCCACCGTTGCCGTCATGCACCCCGCCCTCGTGGGGGCTCTCCAGGAAGCGCAGCAACTCGACGGGGAAGGGCAGCACGAGCGTGGAGTTCTTCTCCGTGGCGACGGACGCGACCGTCTGCAGCAGCCTCAGCTGCAGCGCCGCCGGCGTCTCCGACATCTGCTCGGCCGCCTGCGCGAGCTTCTTCGACGCCTCCAGCTCCGCGCCGGCGTTGATGACCCGGGCCCGCCGGTCCCGCTGGGCCTCCGCCTGCCGTGCCATGGAGCGCTTCATCGTCTCGGGCAGCGACACGTCCTTGATCTCGACCCGGTCCACCGTCACGCCCCACTCCACCGCGGGGCTGTCGATCATCAGCTCCAGCCCCTGATTGAGCTTCTCGCGGTTGGACAGCAGGTCGTCCAGCTCGCTCTTGCCGATGATCGAGCGCAGCGACGTCTGTGCCATCTGGGATACCGCGAAGCGGTAGTCCTCCACCCGGACGATCGCGTCGGCGGGCTGGACGACCTTGAAGTAGACCACCGCGTCGACCCGCACCGTGACGTTGTCCCGGGTGATGCCCTCCTGCGCCGGCACGGGCAGCGTGATGATCTGCATGTTGACCTTCTGCAACCGGTCGATGCCCGGCAGGATCAAGGTGAATCCGGGCTGCCGTATCCCTGACTGCAGCCTTCCCAGCCGGAAGACCAGGCCCCGCTCGTACTGCCGCACCACGCGCGCGGCGGACAGCGCGACCAGCCCGCACACCACGAGAATCACTACGACAACAGCCCCGATCATCATGGCCTCCTGCCCTGCCGCACATATGCGGCATTCATGGAGATAATCACTGTCTACGGTACTCTGACCGGCCCCTCGGCCGCTGGCCGGCCTGTGCGAGCGCGGCCTCTACCCGCTGGTCAGACATCGGATCGGGCCCGCCTCAGTCGTTCTGCGCCCCGCGCGCGAGCAGCAGCAGGGCGTCGACGAGTTCTCCGGCGGGCGAGCCGGTGGCCAGACGACGCAGTTGCAGGCCGAAGACGAGCGCGACGGCGGTGCCGGCGAGCCGTTCGGGGGACGGCACGCCGAGCCCGGTCAGGATCTGGACGG
Source organism: Streptomyces sp. (assembly GCF_050698815.1). Taxonomy (GTDB): domain Bacteria; phylum Actinomycetota; class Actinomycetes; order Streptomycetales; family Streptomycetaceae; genus Streptomyces. Next base: position 9,542 of record NZ_JBOHCV010000225.1, on the reverse strand, counting down.
CCAGCCGGTCGTACGCGGCGAAGCACTCCGCCGCCGCGGCGCGCAGCCGCTCGTCGCGGCCCGCCTGGACGTAGAGCTCGAAGGGCGCGATGTGCCTGCTGTCGAACTCCGTACCCCCGGCGACCTGGCCGACCATGGCCGCCGCCTCGTCGAGGTCGATCCCTTCGGCCCGGCACTGGTCGGCGAGCTCCGTGAGGCGCTGGGACTCCTCCGCGACGAAGTGCAGCAGGCTCTCACGCAGCAACTCGTGCTGGGTCTGGAAGTGGTACGTGACCGAGCCGAGGGAGATCCCCGCCTCCCTGGCGATCCTTCGGTTGGTGACCCCGGCGACGCCGTCCTGGCCGATGATGCGCAGGACGGCGTCGATGATGCGCTGCCGGGTGTCGGCGGGACTGGGCACGCGGATCATTGTTCCACCTGCGCTTTCCGCAGGAGCGGGGGCGGGGCGGGCGGCGGCGGGGTGACCGACTGTGGACACGGCTCCCCGTCCTCCCTATTGTTCGTTCGAACGAACAGTTCTCGGAGGGCTTTCTCGTATGCGCATCGCCGGATCAACCGTTCTGCTCACCGGGGCCACGGGTGGCGTCGGCCATGCCCTCGCCCGCGAACTCAAGGAGAAGGGCGCGAAGTTGGTGCTCACCGGGCGCCGCGCCGACGCCCTGGAGCCCCTCGCGGCCGAGTTCGACGCGCGTACCGTCACCGCCGACCTCTCCGACCTCGATCACGTCACCCGCCTCGCCGAGGAATGCGCCGACACCGACATCCTCATAGCCAACGCGGGGCTCCCCAACAGCGGCGATCTGCTCGACTACACACCCGAGCAGCTCGACCGCGCCCTGACCGTCAACCTGCACGCCCCGGTCTTGCTGGCCCGGCTGCTCGCGCCCCGTATGGTCGAGGCGGGCCGCGGCCATATCGCCTTCGTCGGCTCGATCTCCGGCAAGGCCACCACCCGGTCCGCCTCCCTCTACAACGCCACCAAGTTCGGCCTGCGGGGCTTCGCACTCGGCTTCCGGCAGGACCTGCACGGAACGGGTGTCGGGGTGTCCGTCGTCCAGCCCGGCTTCATACGTGATGCGGGCATGTTCGCCGCTACGGGCGTCACCTTGCCCGGCGGCATGCGCACGGTCTCCCCCGGCCAGGTCGCGTCAGGTGTCACGCGGGCCGTCGAGCGCGACGCGGCCGAAATCAACGTCGCACCCGTGGAGCTGAGGATGCTCAGCGCCATCGCCGGGCAGTTCCCCGGCTTCGCCGAGAAGGTGACGCGCCGTACGAGCGCGGACCGGACGATCGGACAGATCGTGAAGGCCCAGCGCGAGAAGCGCTGACCTGACTACGCGGTCTGCGACCGTACGAGAGGGGCCCACCAGGTGTGGCGGATTCGAGGGGTCGTTGCAACACGTGGTCGGTTGATCAGGCCGCGAGCAGTTTAGACAGACGCTCGGCTGGGGTTTCCCAGCCGAGCGTCTTGCGTGGGCGGCTGTTGAGTTCGGCGGCGACGGCGTCCAAGTGCTCGCGGGTGTGGACGGACAGGTCCGTGCTCTTGGGGAAATACTGCCGCAGCAGGCCGTTGGTGTTCTCGTTCGAGCCGCGCTGCCAGGGGCTGCCGGGGTTGCAGAAGTAGACGGGGATGTTGGTGGCGACGGTGAATGCCTGGTGGGAGGCCATCTCCGAGCCTTGGTCCCAGGTCAGGGACCGTCGCAGGTGGGGTGGGAGGTCTTTTACGGTCTCGACCAGCGCGTCCCTGGTGTTGGCGGCGCTGTGGTCGGCCGGGAGGTGGAGGAGCATGACGTAGCGCGTGGCGCGTTCGACAAGGGTGCCGATCGCCGAGCCGGAATTCTTGCCGATGATGAGGTCGCCCTCCCCGTGGCCGGGGACTGCCCGGTCGGCGGCTTCGGCGGGGCGGTCGCTGATCATCACCATGCTCGGGATGTTGCGGGGTTGGCGCTTGTAGGACTGACGGTGCGGCCGGCGCCGGGCGCGGCCGGTCCGCAGAGCGCGGGTCAGCTCCCGGCGCAGTTCTCCGCGTCCCTGGACGTAGAGGGCCTGATAGATGGTCTCGTGCGTCACGTGCATCTCCGGACGCTGGGGAAACCGTGCTCGCAGAGCCTGGCAGATCTGTTCCGGGCTCCACCGCATGGTGAGGTGATCCTGGATGAAGTCGCGCAGTTCCCGGTTCTGCCCGATCTTCCCTGCCTTGGGCCGGGGCCGACGGGCATCAGCGCGGGCCTGGGCGGCGTAGGGCCGGTAGGCCCAGCGGGAGGTGTTGCCGCGTAAAGGCATGCCGTTGCGGCGTATCTCCCGGCTGACAGTCGAGGGACTACGGCCCAGCTCGACGGCGATCTGCCGGATCGTGGCCTTCTCCCGGAGCCGGTCGGCGATGTGGATGCGGTCCGCCTCGCGCAGGTAGCGGGACGGACCGGAAGGCGACCCCTCCTAGCAGATCGGAGGGGCCGCCTTCTCCCGGCCCTTGTGGGCATGGCGACCATTGCGCCACTTCTTGCCCGTCCGCACGTCAATACCGACGACCCGACAGGCTTCCCTGCTGCTATAGCCCTGCTGCATGAGCTGGAAGTATGCCGCCCGCTCACGGGTCAGCCTTCTCCTGCCCTGCGGCTTCCTGTCCTCGCGGATCTCGAAGTCCATCGCGCCCCTTGAGCTGGGGTGTTGCGACGACCACTAGAACTCAAGCGTCAGCCGGTGGGCCCCTCTCGTTTCCTACGTGCCTGATCTGCACCACGCGCAGCGTGGCCGAAGGCCTTCCCAGGGAGCGCCGAACGAGAGTCAGACCATCGGGGCCGCGGCCCCGCACAACCTTTCGCGGAGGAAGCAGGTCTTCTGTGTATGTTTGGTGAAGTTCTGGCTCGAAGGCCTCATCTCGCGCCAATGCCGCCTACAGCTGCACCTGTTCGGCATGACTTCACCGAGTACGACCGCATGGCACGGGCCGGCGGCGGCCTGGAGCCACCCCCTCATGGACCGCGAAAACGACACCCCCACGCTCATCGCCGGGGCGTGACAGCGGCTCAGCACGGACCCCCACCCTCGGAGAGGAACGCCTATGGACCCACGCAGTTACCGCATGGTCGTGTCGACCAAGCAGGACTACGTCACGTCGTGCGCCACCGCGGAACGCCAGCTGTACGCATGGCTGGAGGGTGACAGCGGTCTTGGCAGACTCCCCATAGGCGGCCAGTTACGGCCCCACTGACGGCCAGCGGTTTCCCCGCGGATGGCCAGATATCTCCCCGTTCGCCAAGATCCAGATCCGGTCGAGCAGGCTCGAGCGGGTGAAGAACAGCAGGGAGATCATGGAAATCCTCGAGGCATACGACCTCACGGGCAGTTACCGGGCGGCGGCCGAGCTGGCCGGCTGTGACCATCACACGGTGGCCCGTTATGTGAAGATGCGGGCGGCTGGTCAGGCGCCCGAGCGGCGGCGGCATCGCGACCGGGCGATTGATGCCTTCCTGCCGAAGATCGAGGAGCTTGTGGTCCGCTCGCACGGGAAGATCCGCGCGGATGTGGTGCATAGGCGGCTGACCGCGATCGGTTTCACCGGAGGGGAACGCACCACCCGCCGCACGGTGGCCGAGGCGAAGGCCCAGTTCCGGGCCGGTCAGCGCCGCGTCTACCGGCCCTGGATCACCGAGCCGGGGCTGTGGCTGCAGTGGGACTGGGGCGAGGGCCCGGCGATCGGCGGGCGTCGCACCTCGCTGTGGTGCGCGTGGCTGGCCTGGTCGCGCTTCCGCGTGGTCATCCCGGTCTGGGACAAGACGCTGCCGACGATCACCGCCTGCCTGGACGCGACGCTGCGGCGGATCGGTGGTGTTCCGGCCTACGCACTCACAGACAACGAGAAGACGGTCACCACCGACCACATCGCTGGAGTCGCGGTGCGCAACCCGGAGATCGTCGAGGTCGGACGGCACTACGGGATGACGATCCGCACCTGCATACCCGCCGATCCGGAGTCCAAGGGCGGCAGCGAGGCGACCGTGCGCATCGCCAAGGCCGACCTGGTGCCCACCAACACCAACTTGCTTGCCGACTACCGCAGTTTCGCCGCTCTGGAGGCTGCCTGCCGAAACTTCGGCCAGGAGGTCAACGCACGGGTCCACCGCGAGACCCGGCGCCGGCCCGCCGACATGCTCGCCGAGGAAGGGGTCAGGCTGCATCCGCTTCCCAGGCAGCCGTTCACCGCCGCGTTCGGCACCACGCGACGGGTCAACTGGGACTCCACCATCTCGGTCGAGGGGGTGCGCTACTCGGTCCCGCACCAGCTGATCGACACCCGAGTCTGGGCCCGCTTCCACGGCGAGGAGTTGATCGTCACCGCCGTGGGCGCCGACGGCACGGCCTGGGAGGCGGCTCGCCATAGCCGCGGAGCCCCCGGCAGCCCGGTCATCGACGAGGCCCACTATCCGCCTCGTGAGAACAAGCGAGCCGACCGTACTCCCCACGCGCGAACCGCCGAGGAGGCCGCGTTCTTGATGCTCGGCCCCGGCGCCGTCTCCTGGCTGACCGAGGCCGCCGCGGCCGGCACCCGCCGCATCAAGCCGAAGATGGCCGAGGCAGTGGATCTCTCCAAGCTCTACTCGGCCGCCGAAGTCGACCGCGCGCTTGGGACGGCGGCGGTCACCGGCCGCTTCGCCGAGAAGGACCTGATCTCCATTCTCGACTACCAAGTCGGCCTGCCCCAGGGCGAGTCCACCCGCGCTTCGGAGACCCACAGTCTGCAGCCGGGCACCTCCGCCTGGTCCACCTTCGGCACCTCCACCCCCGACACCGCCCCCGACATCGAGGACGAAAGCGAGAACATCTGATGGCCACCCCTCTTCGCACTGTCCCCGGCACCACCGGCGACCCCCTGGCCGAGGCGATCGAGCTGACCCGCAGGCTCAAACTCCCCCACATCCGCCGGTCGTTGACCGATCTGATCCCCACCGCCAAGGCGCAACGCTGGGACCCGGCCGAGGTCGTCCGCGTTCTACTGGCCGAGGAGGCCGCCGGGCGCGACCGCGCCAACCTCCACACCCGCCGCAAACGCGCCGCCTTCCCCGCCGGGAAGACCTTCGGCGACTGGGACGAGACCGCCTCCTCCATCCCTCGCGCCACCCAGGACGCGCTGAAGACCCTCGAATGGGTCGGACGACGGGAGAACCTCTCGATCTGCGGCTCCTCGGGCACCGGCAAGAGCCACTTCTGCGAAGCCCTCGGCCAAGCCGCCGTCGAAGCCGGCATGACGGTGGCCTGGTTCACCATCGAAGACCTCGGAGCACTCCTCCGACGACACCGCGCGGACGACTCCATGGCCCGGGCCCTGACCCGACTCATCCGCTCCGACCTGATCATCATCGACGACATCGGTCTCCTACCCGTCTCCCCAGACGCGGCCGAGGGCTTCTACCGGCTGGTCGACGCCGCCTACGAACGACGCTCGATCGCCGTGAGCAGCAACCTCCACCCCTCAGGATTCGACGAGATCATGCCGAAGACGCTGGCCACCGCCACCGTCGACCGCCTCATGCACCACGCCCACATCGTCATCACTGACGGTGACAGCTACCGGCTCACGCAAGCCACCTCAGGACAGGGAGTGAAGCCCTTCAGCTGACCCACACGCACTCCACGGCGGGGAACTATCTGGCCGCCGTCGGGGACATCTCGCCGGCCGCCAGCGTGTCGAATATCTGGCCGCCTACGGGGAGAACGAAAAGGCCATTGACAGGAGGGGAAGCACTACGACGCTTCTGCCTTCGACGAAGGACGCAACGAGATCGCACCGAAGGCCACCCTGGACCGAGACTCGGCCTCAGGCCGGCACGGCGCCTACACCCGCTGGCGGATGCGCGAAACTCCCTCGGAATCCACCGGAACATGGCAGTCGACCCTGACCGTCCGCGCGGACCCACGGGACGACCGGGCCCGTACCTGGATCCAGGTCGACATCGAGCACCGTCCTGCCGCCGGGAACCAGCTACCGAGGCGGGCCAACACCCCTGGAATCGCACGCCTGTTGCTGGAGTCGCTCAACGCCGAGGACGGCCTGGCCGAGGTCAAGGCCAAGCCGTCCTTCATCGAAGCGGACGATGTCGACGAGGTGATCGAGGAGCTGTGCGACGAGGAACGCCGCCTGCCGATCGTCGTCGCCAGCGTGCCGTTCAACAGGGACCCGGACGTCTGGGCCGAATCGAGAGTGGAGAAGGCGTTCAGCAACCTCGCGGGACTGGCCGTGCTGTACGTCCTGTCTCCACAGGCTCAAGCTTCCTTCAACCAAGCCCTGGAGTTCCATCCCGTGTTCGGCGGTGGGATACGCACGTACCTGCCTGGAATAGACCTAGCATGGAAACCTGACGCACAGCGCCACCCCGTGATGTCGCGGCGCACCGTGGAAGCCGACCCCCGTCGCGCCGCCTCCACCCTCGCCGCGCTCCCCCAGCGGCTCGCCCTGCGGAATCCGCTGCCCGGCGCGCTCGCCTCACTTCCGATCCAGCGGACACGTCCCCGTCCCCAGGCTGGCGGCTCCCACATCGAGAAGCTGCGCGGGGAGAACGAGGCGCTGAGCGCCCTGCTCGACGAAGCGCAGGAGACGGAGGCCACCCGGACCAAGGAGATCAGCGAACTCCACGAGGACCTGGTGAAACTGGAACGCGGAACACACGAACTGCGCGGCGAGAACGAAGAGTTGTACGAGCAGGTTCAGTCAGCCCAGCGCCAGGTGCGGTTCCTCCAGGAACGGCTCGTGGAGGTGGGTCAGTACAACGATGCGTACGCGGTCCCGGAAACTCCGGACATCCGGTATCCGGAGACGTTCGCCGACCTTCTCGTCCGGCTGACCGAACTGCGCCACGTCGCCTTCACCGGGAACGCGAAGACCACCCGGGGCCTCGACAGCCAGTCCGTGGACAACTGGCTCAATGTGGCATGGGACGCGCTCCTCGCCCTGGATCACTATGCGGCGGCCTCAGCACAGGGCGGCACCGGTGGAGACTTCCTGAGCTGGTGCAAGTCCGAAGAATCGCGGCAGCACCCCTTCCCCGCGGCCAAGGTGGCCATGCGAGAGTCCGACACGGTCGCCAGAAACCCCAAGCTCCGGCGCGAGCGCATGCTTCCGGTGCCCGAGCATGTCCACCCCGACGAAGAGGTCTACATGCAGGCTCACCTGCGCATCGGAGGCGGCAATACGATCGCCCCGCGCCTCCACTTCCACGACGGCGCCCCACAGACCGGTCTGGTGTACGTCGGCTACCTCGGCCCGCACCTACGCAACACCCTGACCTGAGGCGCTGCCGCGAAGCTCGCTCCCCCAGAGATCGGTCACACTCGGTCAACGACAACGATCCTGGCGGGCAACAGCACCTACCGGCTTGCAGCAGAACTGCCAGGGGCGTTTGCTGTCAGTAGTGGTAGCGAGCCGCGATGACGATGATCTCGTTGTCCATGACCAGGTAGACGAGTCGGTGTTCGTCGTCGATCCGCCGGGACCAAGCGCCGGGCAAGTGGTACTTGAGTGGCTCAGGCTTGCCGATGCCCTGGAAGGGGTCGCGGCGGATCGCGTCGATGAGTTTGTTGATGCGAGCCAGCATTTTGCGGTCGGCCTTGAGCCAGGACGTGTAGTCCTCCCAGCCTTCGTCCTCGAAGACCAGCCTCACGCGGCACTGCCTCCTGCGTCCTCGACGTCCTCGGTGGCGTCCGGGTCGATAAGTTCGCGCTCAGTCAGTTGTGCGCCGCTGAGCGCGTTCTCATAGGCCTTGAGCAGACGGCGAGCGTTGGCCGGAGAACGCAACAAGTACGCACCTTCACGCAGGGCGGCGTAGTCATCCGCCGAGACCAGGACAGCGTTGCCGTGCTTGGAGACGATCTCGATCGAGTCGTGGTCCTCATTGACCTGCTTGATCAGCGGAAACAGGTTTCTACGAGCTTCGGAGGCAGTGACAGACATGAAGCAGCCTCTCCTTGAGTGGTACTGGATAACGTACCACTCTGAGTGGCTTTCATGCGGGTCAGGCGGGGCAATCGCGACGCGAGGACGTCGTACGGCCAAGAAGTAGTCCCGACGGTGAAGACCCCGCCGGCCCCCGCGAACCATCCACAGGTCGCGGGGGTCGTAGCATCGAAGCGGCGCGAGCCTATGGGTCAGACGCGCAGCTCGCCGTCCTTCACAGCGGAAACGAAGGACGACCAGCCGTAAGCCGTGAACGTGAGCACGGGGCCGTGCGGGTTCTTGCTGTCGCGCACGGGGACGACGGCGGCGAAGTCGTCGGAGACCTCGACGCACGCGCCGCCGTCCGGGTTGCTGTAGCTGCTCTTGCGCCACGTCGCAGCGCTCAGGTCGAAGAGTCGCACGGCACTTCCTCCAGGATGCGCAGGATGGACTTGCGCGACTCGGCCGGGGACAGCGCCATGTCGCGCACCACATCGTATGCGCGCTGCAAGCGCTCAACTCGCGCATTTTCCTCGATGAGATCGCCCCAGTAAGCATTCTCCGTATACGCAACGGGACGTCCGTCCGGCAAGCGCAGGAACCAGACATCGGTGCCTACCAAGCCATGCGGACCGGCGCTCAGAGGCAACACATGAACCGTCATCCCCGGCCGCTCCGCAACCTCCCCCAAGTACTCCAACTGCCCCCGCCACTCCCCCGCGTCCCGCAGCGGTGTCCGCAGCACCGCCTCCGACAGGATCGTCCGGAACGGGGGCGCATCGTCCCCCTGCAACAACTCCCGCCGCCCCATGCGTGCTTCAACCTGCTGCTCCAGCTCCTCACCCTTGAGGCCGCCCGCGGCCAGCACCTCACGCGCGTACCCCGGCGTCTGCAGCAGGCCGGGCAGCACGCTCACCGCGAAGTGCCACAGGCTCGTCGCCTCCGCCTCCAGCGCCATGTACCGCCGGTACCGCTCGCGGAACTGGGTCTGGTCGCTCACCGCCAGCTCCCACAGGGCCAGCAGCAGCCCCGGCGTCCCGTAATGCTGGTCGAGGGCCTGGACGACCTCGGGACCGCCCAGCGTCTCGCCGTTCTCCATCTTGCCGAACAACGACCAGTCCCAGCCCAGCCGTTCACCCGTCTGCCGCAGACTCGCGCCCCGCTGCGTACGCAGCAACCGCAACTCCTCCGCGAACCGCGCGCGGTTCGCGACTGCGGCCCGTGACCGCTCGCCTTGTCGGCATGGCACCGCTCCCTCCGTGGAGGCGCATTCCCGTAATGCCCCCATCACGCACGGTAGTTCACGCCATGCGGCCAGGGCGCCGAAACCGCACGATGAACGACAAAGGGAGCGCACGCCGGGGCGGGCCCGGACAGAAAGGTCCGGGCCCGCCGTGGAGTGGGTCGGCGATCAGAGGGTGTTCTTGAACAGCAGCCGGTTGGGGGTGCCGGCGGGGTTGTTGTTGATCACGCCGCTGGTCGCGTTGGTGGTGATCCAGTTGTTGACGGTGGAGGAGGCGGCGTCGCCGTTCGCACCCTTGTAGAGCGCGCCGACACCCGCGACGTGCGGGCTGGCCATGGAGGTGCCGCTGATGGTGTCGGTCCCGCCGAGGAT
>NZ_JBOHCV010000224.1:0-2950 GCF_050698815.1 Streptomyces sp. | reverse complement strand
CCGACGCCGTCCACCACCAGCACCGGTGCGGCATCCGCCGCGCCCCGGGCGTGGTCTTCGGCACCGGCGGAGAAGACCGTTCCGAGCTGGTCGAGCGGCGCCGCCGCCCGCAGCGGTGCGCCTTCGTCCGGGGACTGCTCCACCAGCAGGCACCGGGCCTGTCCCCGCGCCGCGGGCAGCAGTTCGGGGTGCTGCGTACGGCAGGCGTCCACGGACACCGGGCAGCGAGGCTCGAACAGGCAGCCGGAGTGCTTGCGGGAGAGGTCCGGCGGCCGGCCGGGCATGAACGCGACTTGGACGACCTCGTCGCGCGGGTCGGCGTACGAGCCGAGCAGGCCCGCGCTGTAGGGGTGCAGTTGGTCGGCGACCATGTCGGCCGAGGGCTGGTCCTCGACGATCTCGCCCGCGTACATCACCATCACCCGGTCGGCCATCTCCATGACCGTGCCGAGGTCGTGACTGATGAACAGCACGGCGAAGCCGAGCTTGCGCTGCAACTCCCGCAGCCGGTCGAGGATGTCGCGCTGCACCACCACGTCGAGGCCGGTGGTCGGTTCGTCGAGCAGCACGAACCGCGGCCGCAGCGCGAGGGCCAGGGCGAGGGCGACGCGCTGCTTCATGCCGCCCGAGAGCTCGTGCGGGTAGCGGCGCAGCACGTCGCGTCCCAGCGAGACCATGTCCAGCAGCTCGCCCGCGCGTTCGTCCACGTCCAGGTTGTCGCCCGCGGCCTCGGGGTGCGCGGCGAAGGTGTCGGCGAACTGCTCGCGTACGGTGATCACCGGATTGAGCGAGTTCATGCTGGACTGGAAGACGGTCGACAGGTCGGCCCACCGCAGCGGGCGGAACTCGTCGTCGTCGATGTGCGTCACATCGCGTCCGTCGAACGTGATGGTGCCGCCGGTGATCGCGGCCGGCTTCTCCAGCAGCCGCAGGATCGCGTGCCCCAGGGTCGACTTGCCGCAGCCCGACTCGCCGAGCAGCCCGACGAACTCGCCCTGGTCGACCTGGAAGCTGACCTGGTCGACCGCCCGTACGGCCGCGGAGTCGCGGGGGCTGTAGGTGACACTCAGGTCCGAGACCTGGAGCAGAGCCATGTCAGTCCTCCCTCAGATGCGGGTTGCTCAGCGCGTCGACGCCGAAGTTGATGAGTGTGAACGAGGTGACCAGCAGCGCGAGGACCAGACCGGGCGCCACCAGCCACGCCCACTGACCGGTCGTCATCGCGCCGCCCATGCTGGCCTGGTTGAGCATCGTGCCCCAGCTCGTCGTCTGCGCGTCTCCCAGTCCGAGGAAGGCCAGGCCCGCCTCGGCGCCGATCGCGCCGAGGGCCGAACCCATGAACCCGACGACGATCAGCGACATCATGTTGGGCACGATCTCGTACGCGATGATCCTCGCCGTGCCGTCGCCTGCGAACTTGGCCGCGGTGACGTAGTCCCGGGTACGCAGCGTGATGATCTGGGCGCGCTTGATGCGGGCGCCGAAGGCCCATCCGGTGACCGTGATCACGACGATGATGAGTCCCAGACCCTTGACCGGTGCGTACGCGGCCAAGGTGATCATCAGCGGCAGGACCGGCACCACGAGGCCGAGGTTGATGAAGAAAGACAGCACCTCGTCGACCATGCCCCGCAGATACCCGGCGGTGAGTCCGACGGCCATCGCGATCAGGGTGGAGAGCACTCCGGCCACCACTCCCACCAGCAGGGAGGTGCGCGCCCCGTAGACGATCTGGGAGTACACGTCCTCGCCGCGGGCCGTCGTGCCGAGCCAGTGGGCGGCCGACGGGCCCTGGGAGCCGGCGAACTCGTCCACGCGGGGACCGAACGGCGCGATCAACGGGGCGAGTACGGCGACGAGGACGAACCCGGCCAGCAGCATCAGCCCGACGCGGCACTTGCCGTTGCGCCACAGGATGACGAACCAGCCGGGCAGCCGCCCGGACCCGCCGGCCGCGGCGACGGCGATCCCTACGCTCTCGGTGTCGCCCGCGATCGCGGCCGGTGTGGTGATCGGCGTATTGCTCGGGGTGGTCATACGGCCTCCGTCCGCCGGACCCGGGGGTCGAGAAATCCGTACGCCACATCGGCGAGGAAGTTCGCGATCAGCACGCCGACGGTGGTGAACAGGAACAGCGTCTGCATCAGCGGGAAGTCCTTGTTGGACACCGCCTCCAGCAACAGCCGCCCCATACCTGGATAGTTGAATATGGTCTCGACCAGCACGGTGCCGCCGAGGATGCCGCCCAGTGCGATCGCGAAGCCGGTGACGTTCGGCAGGATGGCGATCCGGGCGCCGTAGGTCAGGGCGATCCTGGGGCGCGGCAGGCCCTTGGCGCGGGCCAGGCGTGCGTAGTCCTCACCGAGGGTCTGCACCATGTTGTTGCGCATCCCGAGGATCCATCCGATCGGCCCGGTGACCAGCAGTGACAGGGCGGGCAGCACGCTGTGCTGAAAGGCGTCGGAGAAGAACAGCCAGTTCCAACCCGGCTCGCTGCCGCCGCCGTAGCCGCCTCCGTCGGGGAACCAGCGGAGGGTGATGGCGAAGACGAAGATCAGCAGAAGCGCGAGCCAGAAGAAGGGCAGAGTGCCGACGAAGGTCGACCCGAGAGTGATCAGCGAGTCGGTCCTGGTGTTGCGCCGGTACGCGGCCCACGCCCCGAGCATCGTGCCGATGACGAAGGAGAGGACCTGAGTGACGCCGACCAGCACCAGGGTCCAGGGGATCGCCTCAGCGATGACGTCGGACACGGTGTACGGGTAGTAGGTGTACGAGATACCGAACTGCCCGTGGGCGAGCGTACCGAGGTAGTCCCAGTACTGCGTCACCAGGTTTCCGTCCGGCGCACCGAGCATCTTGCGGACGGCCTCCAGCTGGGCGGGGTCGACCGCCCTGGACTTGCCCGTGAGGCGGGACAGAAGTGCCTGGGCCGGGTCCCCCGGCTGGAGCC
>NZ_JBOHCV010000223.1:0-1953 GCF_050698815.1 Streptomyces sp. | reverse complement strand
GTCATGACTGTCGCGGCCGCTGCCGGCACGGCCGCGTACGGCCAGCTGCCGTCGGCTGAGGCCACGCCGGCCGTCGCTGCCGCGCAGCCGGGCGGCGCTGCCCGCGGCCTTCGCTTCACCCCGGTCGCCCCGAACACGGCCGACGCGGTCACCGTCGCCGACGGCTACGACCAGAACGTCGTGATCCGCTGGGGCGACCCGATCCTGCGCGGTGCTCCCGCTTTCGACCAGGGCAACCAGACCGCGCGGGCGCAGGCAGCCCAGTTCGGTTACAACAATGACTTCCTCACTCTCCTGCCCCTCCCGGATGGGGACGGGCGCCAGGTACTCGTGGCCAACCACGAGTACACCGACGAGGTGCTGATGTTCGCCGGATACGACCCGGCGAACCCCACCCGCGAGCAGGTCGAGATCGCCTGGGCCGCCCATGGTCTGTCCGTCGTGGTCGTCCAGGAGGACGGCGAGACCGGCAAGCTGACCGCGGTCACCCGTGACCCGCTCAACCGCCGTATCACCGCGACGTCTGAGTTCCGCCTGACCGGCCCCGCGGCGGGGAGCGAGCTGCTGCGCACCTCCGCCGACAGCACCGGCACCCTGGCGCTGGGCACGCTCAACAACTGCGCGGGCGGCACCACCCCCTGGGGCACGATCCTGTCCGGCGAGGAGAACTTCAACCAGTACTTCGCCAACGGCGGTTCGGTCACCGACCCGGCCACCGCGGCCCGTCTCAAGCGCTACGGCATCGGCGGCGCGGCCAGCGAACGCAAGTGGGAGCGGTTCGACAAGCGTTTCGACGTGGCGCAGGAGCCGAACGAGGTCAACCGTTTCGGTTACGTCATCGAACTCGACCCGCACGACCCGGAGTCGACCCCGCGCAAGCACACCGCCCTCGGACGGTTCAAGCACGAGGCCGCGCAGCCTCGCCTGACCGCCGACGGCCGCCCGGTCGTCTACATGGGCGACGACGAGCGCTTCGATTACTTCTACAAGTTCGTCTCCAGCAAGCAGATGATGCGCGGCGCCGGACGGGCCGCCCGCGAGCACAACCTCACCCTGCTCGACGAGGGCACGTTGTACGTCGCCAAGCTGACGGGCGACAGCCCGGCTTCCCAGATCGACGGCAGCGGCAAGCTTCCGGAGGACGGCGAGTTCGACGGCAGCGGCGAATGGATCCGGCTGGCCAGCGGGGACACCTCCTACGTGGACGGCATGAGCGCCGAAGAGGTGTACGTCTTCACGCGCCTCGCCGCCGACAAGGTGGGCGCCACCAAGATGGACCGTCCCGAGGACGTCGAGCCGAGCCCGCGGACCGGCCGCGTGTATGTCGCCTTGACGAACAACAAGGACCGTGGCGCGACCGGGAAGGCCTCGGCCGATGAGGCCAACCCGCGCAACGCCAACAAGCACGGCCAGATCCTGGAGCTGGCGGAGAGCGGGGACGACCCCACGTCCAAGCAGTTCTCCTGGCGGCTGTTCCTGGTCTGCGGTGACCCGAACGACCCGAACACCTACTTCGCGGGCTTCCCGAAGGAGCAGGTCAGTCCCATCTCCTGCCCGGACAACGTCGCTTTCGACCCCTACGGAAATCTGTGGATCTCCACGGACGGCAATGCGCTGGGCACGCACGACGGTCTGTTCGGTGTCGCGACCACCGGTGAACGGCGTGGTGAGGTGAAGCAGTTCCTCACCGTGCCCAAGGGTGCCGAGACCTGCGGGCCGATCGTCCAGGACCGGCGGGTGCTCGTGGCGGTCCAGCACCCGGGCGAGGTCGACGGCGCGAGCGTCGAGAAGCCGGCCTCGACCTGGCCCGACGGACCGGGAAATCTGGTCCGCCCGGCCGTCGTCAGCGTCTGGCACAAGGACGGGCGCCGCATCGGCGCCTGACCCCGAGGCACCGGGACTCGTACCGAAGGAACGTCCCGCATGGAAGCCTGTCGCACGGACCACCTGGTC
>NZ_JBOHCV010000222.1:0-1909 GCF_050698815.1 Streptomyces sp. | reverse complement strand
CCCCTCCCTCGGTCACGCCGGTGGTGGCGCGACCATGCAGGTCAGCGATTGCCCCCGTTCGACGCGACGGAAACGCGAACTACCGGTCAACCACGACGGACTCGACGAGCCGGGCGAAGGCGACGACTGCCGCCGCCCGGCGGAGGATCTGCACCTGACGCCTCACTCCTGGGTGAGGACCGTTTCGATCGCCCGGGCCAGGTGGACGCGCACGGCATCAGGGGTTTCGAGGTAGCCGGCCACCATCGCACCGTCGCGCAGCATGGCCAGGGTGTGGGCCGCGCTCTCGGGCTCGGGGTGACCGGTGCGGGCCAGCATGTCCGTCAGGACCTCGTGGAACCAGGCGCGGTGCGCCTGGACCGCGCGTCGCACGGGGTGTTCGGGGTCCGGGTATTCGGCGGCGGCGTTGATGAAGGGGCACCCGCGAAAGCCGGGTCGGCAGATCTCGGCGGCAACACCGTCTCCCAGGGCGCGGAGCACGTCCCGAGGTTCGTCCACGGCTTCCGCCGCGGCGTCGGCGTTCGCGCGGACGGCTTGGTCGCGGGCCTCGACGTAGGCCAGAACCAGCTCCTCCTTACCCGCGAAGTGCCGGTAGAGCGTGGCCCGGGTCACGCCCGCCTCCGCGATGACCCGGTCGACGGGGGTCGACCGGATTCCCTCGCCGTAGAACACCCGGGCAGCGGCTTCCAGCAGGCGCTCGCGCGCGGGGGTGTGCCCGGACGCACGGGTCATCGGCGACATTCAGAAAAGGTAACAGAACGCTCTGTCTCATCCGCCTTGACGGCGGGGCGGAGGGCTGGCTACGTTCCTCGAACGAGGTAGAACGTTCTGTCTCATCTGCTTCTCGGCCGGTATCGGTGCCCATCGCCGCACCCACCGGCCGTCGCCCCCGCTCCGCGTGAGCGCGTCACGCGTCATACAGAAGGGCTCCTTCATGGCCAGAACAGTCGTCTTCCTGCACGGGGCGTGGATGACCTCCGCGTGCTGGGAACCGTTCCAGGGTTACTTCGAGGAACGGGGCTTCACGACCCTGGCTCCGGCATGGCCGGGCAAGGACCGCGGCGTCGAGGCGGTCCGCGCCGACTCCGGCCCGCTGGCAGGGCTGGGCGGCCAGGAGATCATCGACCACTACGCCGAAATCATCCGGTCGCAGTCCGAGCCGCCGATACTGATCGGCCATTCCTTCGGCGGACTGTTCGTACAGGTGCTGCTCTCCCGTGGCCTGGGCGCTGCCGGCGTGGCCATCGACTCCGCCCCGCCCAAGGGCATCATCGCCACCCAGCCGACCGCGTTCCGCGCTCTTGGCAGCATCATCGCCAACCCCGCCAACCGCAGCCGGGTCGTGCACTGGACCTTCGAGCAATTCCGCTACGCGTTCGTGCACACCCTGCCCCAGGACCAGGCCCGCGCCGCCTACGAGCAGTTCGTCACCCCGGAGACCGGAAGGATCTTCTTCCAGGGCGCGCTGTCGGGTGTGGACCGCCGCAGTCCGTTCGTCGTCGACTTCGCCAAGCCCGACCGCACCCCGCTGCTGATGATCGCCGGGGAGCAGGACCGCATCGTGCCCGCCGCCCTCAACCGCGCCAACCACCGCCGCTATCGAGCCGAAGCACCTCCGGTCGACTTCGTCGAGTTCCCCGGCCGTACCCACTGGATCATCGCGCAGGACGGCTGGCGCGAAGTCGCCGCCCACGTCGCCGACTGGATCGACAGCCGCCTCCCCGCGCCCCCGGCGCGCTGACACGAGCGCCCGTCGAGGTCGCCACAGTTCAGCCGCGGGGCTGAAAGACCTTGCCCGGGTTCAGGATTCCTGCCGGGTCGAGGGCGTTCTTGACCGCTGTGTGCATGTCCAGCACGGCGTCGCCGACTTCGTCCGCGAGCCCGCGGCGTTTGAGCAGACCGACGCCGT
>NZ_JBOHCV010000221.1:0-3089 GCF_050698815.1 Streptomyces sp. | reverse complement strand
GTGACCCGTTCGCTCCCGGCACCGACCTGGGTCCTCTCATCTCGCACGCACACCGCGACCGCGTCGCGGGCTTCGTGACGCGGGCCCGCTCCTACGCCACCGTCGTCACCGGCGGCGAGGCACCGGGCGGCGAGCTGTCCAAGGGCGCCTACTACCTGCCCACCCTGGTCACGGACGCGCCGCAGGACAGCGAGATCGTGCATCAGGAGCTTTTCGGCCCGGTCCTCACGGTCCTCCCCTTCGACAGCGACGACGAGGGCATCGCCCT
Organism: Streptomyces sp.; assembly: GCF_050698815.1. GTDB lineage: Bacteria > Actinomycetota > Actinomycetes > Streptomycetales > Streptomycetaceae > Streptomyces. The sequence goes on along the minus strand of NZ_JBOHCV010000221.1, from coordinate 2,821 downwards.
GGCCAACGACACCCCCTACGGACTGGCCGCCTCGGCCTGGAGCCGCGACGTCTTCCGTACGGGGCGCGCGGCCCGTGAGATCCAGGCGGGCTGTGTCTGGATCAACGACCACATCCCGATCATCAGCGAGATGCCGCACGGCGGCTACAAGGCCTCCGGCTACGGCAAGGACATGTCCGCGTACTCCCTCGAGGAGTACACACAGGTCAAGCACGTCATGTACGACACCACGGGCGCGGCGCGGAAGGACTGGCACCGCACCGTCTTCGGCGACCGCTGAGCCTCCGCATCCCCACCGCCCCTCCCCATCCCGCCCCTCCCACTCCGCCCCTTCCCTGTCCCTCCACCGGAAGGCAGCCCCTGATGGACCTCGACCCGCAGTTTTACGAAGGCATGCCCGACCCCGTGCGCAAGGCGTGGGAACGGAGCAGGGCCAACGGCCGCGCCGCCATGAGCCGGCGCCGCCTGTTGCGCCTCGGCTCCCTCGCCGCCGGCGGCGCGGCACTGGCCGGCTGCGGCATCCCGCCGGCGGCGGGCAACCGCGGCGGCAACGACCCCGAGGACACCCCCGACCACTCCAAGAAGGAGCGGCTGCTCAACTTCGCCAACTGGCCGCTCTACATCGACGTCGACGAGAAGGACAAGAAGAAGCGCCCCACTCTCGACCGCTTCGAGCGGGAGAGCGGCATCAGGGTGAAGTACGTCGAGGACATCAACGACAACAACGAGTTCTACGGCAAGATCAAGCCGCAGCTCGCCGCCGGCCAGGACACCGGCCGTGACCTGATCTGCCTCACCGACTGGATGGCGGGCCGCGTCATCCGCCAGGGCTGGGCCCAGCGACTGGACCCGGCCCGCATCCCGCACGCCGTGGCCAACCTCGAGGACCGCTTCCGTACGGCCGCGCAGGACCCGGGACGCCAGTACAGCTATCCGTGGGCGGGCACGGCCTGCGTGCTCGCGTACAACAAGAAGGCCACCGGCGGCAAGAAGGTCACCAGCGTCACGCAGCTGCTGGAGGACGAGGCGCTCAAGGGCAAGGTGTCCATGCTGAGTGAGCTGGCCGACACCATGGGGCTGACGATGCTCGACACCGGCATCGATCCGCGGAAGTTCACCGATGACGACTTCGACAAGACCCTCGCCCGGATTCAGAAGGCGGTGGACAGCAAGCAGCTGCGGCGCTTCAGCGGCAACGACTACATGGACGAGCTGAGCTCCGGTGACATCGCCGCATGCCTCGCGTGGGCCGGGGACATCGTGCAGCTGAAGCTCGACAACCCCGACGTGGAGTTCGCCATACCCGAAAGCGGCTATCTGTTCGGCACGGACGACCTGCTCGTGCCGGCGAAGGCACGCCACCAGGCCAACGCCGAGGCGCTGATCGACTACTACTACCAGCCCAAGCGGGCCGCCGAGCTCGCCGCCTGGGTCAACTACATCTGCCCGGTCTCCGGCGCCAAGGCCGAGATGGAGAAGATCGACAAGGACCTCGCGGAGGACCCGCTGATCTTCCCGGACGCCAAGACGGTCGAGCGCGGACGGAACTTCCGGCCGTTGACCGACAAGGAACACTCCCGCTACGAGAACAAGTTCTCCAAGCTCATCGGCGCCTAGTGCCCCTCCCGGCAACTACGAGGAAACGGCCATGACGATCACGCTTTCCGGGGTCAGCAAGGTCTTCGGCGACTTCACCGCCGTACACCCGCTCGACCTGACCATCCCCGAGGGCTCCTTCTTCGCCCTCCTCGGCGCCTCCGGCTGCGGCAAGACCACCACCCTGCGCATGGTCGCCGGACTGGAGGAGCCGACCGGCGGCAGCATCCTGCTCGGCGACGAGGACATCACGGCCCTCCCGCCGCACCGGCGCCCCGTCAACACCGTCTTCCAGAACTACGCCCTCTTCCCGCACCTGGACGTCCAGGAGAACGTCGCCTTCGGGCTGCGCCGCCGCGGCGTCTCCTCTGTGCGCAAGCAGGTCGAGGAGATGCTGGAACTGGTCGAACTCGGCCCGCTCGCGCGCCGCAAGCCCCGCCAGCTCTCCGGCGGCCAGCAGCAACGCGTCGCGCTCGCCCGCGCGTTGATCAACCGGCCGCAGGTGCTGCTGCTGGACGAGCCGCTGGGCGCCCTCGACCTGAAGCTGCGCCGCCAGATGCAGCTGGAGCTCAAGCGCATCCAGACGGAGGTCGGGATCACCTTCGTGCATGTCACGCACGACCAGGAGGAGTCCATGACCATGGCCGACACGGTCGCCGTGATGGTCGCGGGGCGGGTCGTACAGCTCGGCGCGCCCGCCGAGCTGTACGAGAACCCGCGCTCCACCTTCGTCGCCAACTTCCTCGGCACCTCCAACCTCATCGAGGCCGAGATCACCGCGGTCGAGGGCGACGAACTGCGGCTGACCGCGCTCGGCACCGACCGGGTCCTGCGGCTGCCCGCCCAGCGGTGCGCCGTCGAGGACCCCCGGCCGGGCGGCAAGGTGCTCGTCGGCGTCCGCCCGGAGAAGATATCCCTCGTCCACGCGGACGATGCCGGCACGTCCGACGCCTCCGGGACCGCCGGCGGAGTCCCGGACGGCGACAACCGGCTCACCGGCCGCATCAGTGACGCCAGCTATCTCGGGGTGTCCCTGCAGTACGTCATCGACACCCCGGCCTGCCCCGAATTCAGCGTCTACGAACAGAACATCGAGCGCGACGCCCGCCTGACTCCGGGCGCGGAGGTCGTCCTGCACTGGCGGCCCGCCCACACCTTCGCGCTCGACGCCGCCCAGGACGCCGACGCGGGAACGGGGGAGGAAGCACTGTGACCGCCCTCGCCC
>NZ_JBOHCV010000220.1:0-6304 GCF_050698815.1 Streptomyces sp. | reverse complement strand
TGCGACTCCGCCTCCGGCGTTGTCGTCGGTCGACGACGCTCCGCGTCGCCTCCCTCCTCCGCCTTGGATCCGAAGCCACATGACGCCGCTCGCTGATCCACCCTCCATCGCACACCAGGTCGTAAGCCCTGACGGTCGTTCGCCGGATACCCCTGTCTTCGGCGGGGCCGGCAGGCCCGTCGGCGTCACCCGAAAGCGTCCCGTCCGTGACCCCGGGGCAGCACACCCCGCATCCGCCGTAGGCTGGTTCCGTGCTGCTGCTCGCTCTTGACACCGCCACCCCCGCCGTCACCGTCGCCCTGTACGACGCCGACGGTGACCGCGTCCTCGCCACCGCCGACCAGCTCGACGCCCGCCGCCACGGCGAGCTGCTGCTGCCGTCGGTCGACCGGGTGCTGGGCGAGGCGAGCCGCACCCTGACCGACGTGGGGCGCCTCGTCGTCGGGGTCGGCCCCGGTCCGTACACCGGGCTGCGGGTGGGTCTCGCCACCGCCGAGGCCTTCGGCGCCGCCCTCGGCATCCCGGTGCTGGGGCTGTGCACGCTCGACGGCATCGCCTACGCCACCGGCCTGGACACCCCCTTCGTGGTGGCGACGGACGCCCGCCGCAAGGAGGTCTACTGGGCCCGGTACGCCGATGCCCGTACCCGCGTCGGCGATCCCGCCGTCGACCGCCCCGCCGAGCTCGCCGACGAGATCGTGGGGATGTCGTCCGTGGGCGCCGGGGCACGGCTGTACGAGGACACCTTCACGGGACTGCGCACGGATCTGGCCCCGGACCTGTCGGCCGCGGCGCTCGCCCGCCTCGCCGCCGAGAAGCTGGCCAAGGGCGAGGACGAGGACTTCCTGCCGCCCCGGCCGCTCTACCTCCGCCGTCCCGACGCCCAGGTGCCCACCCACTACAAGGTGGTCACGCCCACGTGACCGTGACCGGATCCACCGAGTCCACCGAGTCCACCGGGGACATCGTGCTCCGCGAGATGCGCTGGTGGGACATCGACCGGGTCCTCGACCTCGAACGGGTGCTCTTCCCGGAGGACGCCTGGTCGGCGGGACTGTTCTGGTCCGAGCTGGCGCACACCCGCGGCCCGTACGCCACCCGCCGCTACCTCGTCGCCGAGCAGGCCGACCCCGCCCTGCCCACGGCCGCCCCCGCCCTCCTCGGCTACGGCGGCCTGGCCGCGGTCGCCCGCACCGGCGACATCCAGACCATCGGCGTACTCCCCGCACACCGGGGCACCGGTCTCGGTGCCCGGCTGCTGAGCGCGCTGCTCGAGGCCGCCGCGGAGTTCGGCTGCCGGGAAGTGCTGCTGGAGGTCCGCGTGGACAACGCCCCCGCCCAGCAGCTCTACCGGCGCTTCGGCTTCGCCCCCATCGGCGTGCGCCGCGGCTACTACCAGCGGGGCGGGGACAGCGCTGTCGACGCCCTGGTCATGCGCCTCGACACCACCACATCCGCGGCGACCCCCTCCCTAGGAACGAAGACCCATGGCTGACGAACCCCTCGTCCTCGGCATCGAGACCTCCTGCGACGAGACCGGCGTCGGAATCGTCCGCGGCCACACCCTGCTCGCCGACGCCATCGCCTCCAGCGTGGACGAGCACGCGCGCTTCGGCGGCGTCGTGCCCGAGATCGCCAGCCGGGCGCACCTGGAGGCGATGGTCCCCACCATCGAACGGGCGCTGGCCGAGGCCCGCGTCTCGGCCCGTGACCTCGACGGGATCGCGGTGACGGCGGGCCCGGGCCTGGCGGGCGCGCTCCTCGTCGGCGTCTCCGCCGCCAAGGCGTACGCCTACGCACTGGGCAAGCCCCTCTACGGCGTCAACCACCTCGCCTCGCACATCTGCGTCGACCAGCTCGAGAACGGCGCCCTCCCCGAGCCGACCATGGCCCTGCTCGTTTCCGGCGGGCACTCCTCCCTCCTCCTCGCCCCCGACATCACGGCGGACGTGCGGCCGCTCGGCTCGACCATCGACGACGCGGCGGGGGAGGCCTTCGACAAGGTGGCCCGCGTCCTCAACCTGGGCTTCCCGGGCGGTCCCGTCATCGACAGGTACGCGCGGGAGGGCGACCCGGCCGCGATCGCCTTCCCCCGCGGGCTGACGGGGCCGCGCGACGCCCCGTACGACTTCTCCTTCTCCGGGCTCAAGACCGCCGTCGCCCGCTGGGTCGAGGCCAAGCGCGCGGCGGGCGAGGACGTCCCCGTGCGCGACGTCTCCGCCTCCTTCCAGGAGGCGGTCACCGATGTGCTGACCCGCAAGGCCGTCCGCGCCTGCCGGGACGAGGGCGTGGACCACCTGATGATCGGCGGCGGCGTCGCCGCGAACTCCCGGCTGCGCGCCATGGCCGCGGAACGCTGCGCGGACGCGGGCATCACCCTGCGGGTGCCCCGGCCCAAGCTGTGCACCGACAACGGCGCGATGGTCGCGGCCCTGGGCGCCGAAATGGTCGCCCGCCGCCGCGCCGCCTCCGGCTGGGACCTGCCCGCGGACTCCTCCCTGCCGGTCACCGAACCTCACGTCCCCGGCCGCGGTCATGCGCACGGTCATGGGCACGCACACGATCACGTGCACGAAGTCAGCCGGAAGAACCTCTACTCATGACCCTCGCCCTGATGTGGGAGGCCAAGGCCGCCGGACACCACGGCCCCGCGCTCCTCGCCTGGGCCCGCGCCCAGGAACTGGCCCCGCCCCCGCTGCGCCGCGAGACCTTCACGGCGCCGGGCGACCGCGTCCTGGTCATCACCTGGTGGTCCGCCGACTACAGCGCGGTCCTCCCCGAACTCCCGGACCCGCCCGACGACTTGTCCGCCCGCCCGGTGCACCGCTGGCGCTTCGAGCAGGTCTGAGCGGCCCTCCGCCGGCGGTGGCAGGCCCCGCTATGTGGTGCGCCGGGCCAGCGGCCGGCCCAGCAGCACCGTCGGGGCGCCGGCGACGCGGGTGAGGAAGACGGTGCAGGCGTGCGGCCCTTCGAGCTTGAGCTTCTTGCGGAGCTCCGCGGGCTCCACGGCGGAGCCGCGCTTCTTGATGGTGGCCACCCCCACGCCGCGCTCGCGCAACAGGGCCCGCAGCCGCTTCAGCTGGAAGGGCAGCACATCGGTGATCTCGTAACCGGTCGCGTACGGCGTCACGTGCGCTTCGTCGCCCGTCACGTACGCGATCGTCGGGTCGATGAGACGGCCGTTCAGCTGCCGGGCCACCTCGGCGACCAGATGGGCCCGTACGACCGCGCCGTCCGGCTCGTACAGGTAGCGGCCCACCGGTCCGGGGGGCGGGTCGGGGAGGCCGCGGGAGGTGAGCGAGTGCGGGCCGGGCAGCAACGTCGCCCGTACGGGCGGAGTTTCCGCCCGCGCTCCGGACTCTCCGGACTCTCCGGCTTCCCCGAACCACAGCACCGCCTCCTTCACCTCGCCCCCGTCCGAGATCCACTCCGCCCCGGCGTCCGGCGGAACCGCCTCGTGCGGGATGCCGGGAGCGACCTTCAGCGCCGCGTGCGAGACGCGGCGGGCGACCTCGACCGCCCAGGACAGCGGCGGTGAGTAAGCCTCGGGATCGAAGATCCGGCCCTTGCCGCCACGCCGGGCCGGGTCCACGAAGACCGCGTCGTAGCCCGAGATGTCCACGTCGCCGACGTCCTCGCAGCGGACCTCGATGCGGTCGGCCAGACCCAGCGCCCCGGCGTTCGCCCGTGCCACCTCACACGTCAGCGGGTCGCGGTCCACCGCCAGCACGCTCACCCCGGCGCGCGCCAGCGCGATCGCGTCCCCGCCGACGCCGCAGCACAGGTCCGCCAGCCGCCGCACTCCCCGCTCCCACGCGAAGCGTTCCGCGCGGTACGCGGCGACGCTCGCCCGTGTCGCCTGCTCCAGTCCGTCCGGCGTGAAGTACATCCGTGCCGCGTCGGCGGCCCCGAACTTCGCCACCGCCCGCTGCCGCAGCCGTGCCTGGGCGAGGGCCGCCGACACCAGTTCCGCGGGGTGGTCGCGGCGCAGCCGGGTCGCGACGGCCAGTTCATTCTCCGGCTCGTACCCGTCCAGTGACGCCAGCAGCGCCTGTCCTTCATCGCCCAGCAGTGCGGCGAACGCGTCCCGATCCACCCGGCCATTCTCCCGCTCCGGGACCGGTGATGGAGGCCGGGGTACGGCGACGCGGCACGTACGAACTGGCACTCTGGTTGACGGAGTGCTAACCGCGGCATAATGTCAGCCTTGGCACTCTCCCATGGTGAGTGCCAGCTACGCGCGACAGGGAGATCCGGCACCCGCGACGACGGGTCACCAGGTCGCCACCCCAGACAATTGACACCCCGGACATATGACACCCCAGACATATGACCGTGATGAGATCTCCGAAGGGGGAGGTCGGATCGTGACGACCGCCACAAAGGTTGCCATCAAGCCGCTCGAGGACCGCATTGTGGTCCAGCCGCTCGACGCTGAAGAGACCACGGCCTCGGGCCTGGTCATTCCGGACACCGCCAAGGAGAAGCCCCAGGAGGGCACCGTCCTTGCCGTTGGTCCGGGCCGTTTCGAGAAGGGCCAGCGCCTGCCGCTCGACGTGACCGTCGGCGACATCGTGCTGTACAGCAAGTACGGCGGCACTGAAGTGAAGTACAACGGCGAGGAGTACCTCGTCCTCTCGGCTCGCGACGTTCTCGCGATCGTCGAGAAGTAAGTCACCGAAGCCGGAAGACACTTCTGATCCGCGCCCCGGTCCCTCCCGCATCTCTACGGCGATGTACCGGGGACCGGGGTGCGGTTCGTTTGAGAGGACTCAAAAGCTCCCATGGCGAAGATCCTGAAGTTCGACGAGGACGCCCGGCGCGCCCTCGAGCGCGGCGTGAACGCCCTCGCCGACACCGTGAAGGTGACGATCGGCCCCAAGGGCCGCAACGTCGTCATCGACAAGAAGTTCGGTGCCCCGACCATCACCAACGACGGCGTCACCATCGCCCGTGAGGTCGAGGTCGAGGACCCCTACGAGAACCTCGGCGCGCAGCTGGTGAAGGAGGTGGCGACCAAGACCAACGACATCGCGGGTGACGGCACCACCACCGCCACCGTGCTGGCACAGGCGCTGGTCCGCGAGGGCCTGCGCAACGTGGCCGCCGGTGCTTCTCCCGCCGCCCTGAAGAAGGGCATCGACGCCGCGGTCAAGGCCGTCTCCGACGACCTGATCGCGTCCGCACGGCCGATCGACTCCAAGGAGGACATCGCCTCCGTCGCCGGTCTGTCCGCTCAGGACAAGCAGGTCGGCGAGCTCATCGCCGTGGCGATGGACAAGGTCGGTAAGGACGGCGTCATCACCGTCGAGGAGTCCCAGACCTTCGGTCTGGAGCTGGACTTCACCGAGGGCATGTCCTTCGACAAGGGCTACCTGTCGCCCTACATGGTCACCGACCAGGAGCGGATGGAGGCCGTCCTCGACGACCCGTACATCCTGATCCACCAGGGCAAGATCGGCTCCATCCAGGACCTGCTGCCGCTGCTCGAGAAGATCATGCAGGCCGGCAACAGCTCCAAGCCGCTGCTGATCATCGCCGAGGACGTCGAGGGCGAGGCGCTGTCCACCCTCGTCGTCAACAAGATCCGCGGCACCTTCAACGCCGTCGCCGTCAAGGCGCCCGGCTTCGGTGACCGCCGCAAGGCGATGCTCGGCGACCTGGCCACCCTCACCGGTGCGACCGTCATCGCCGAGGAAGTCGGCCTCAAGCTCGACCAGGCCGGTCTCGACGTGCTGGGCTCCGCCCGCCGGGTCACCGTCACCAAGGACGACACCACCGTCGTCGACGGTGCCGGCGACCAGGCGGCCATCCAGGGCCGGATCGCCCAGCTGCGCCGGGAGATCGAGGAGACAGACTCCGACTGGGACCGGGAGAAGCTGCAGGAGCGGCTGGCGAAGCTCGCCGGCGGCGTCGGCGTGATCCGGGTCGGCGCGGCCACCGAGGTCGAGCTCAAGGAGCGCAAGCACCGCATCGAGGACGCCATCTCGGCCACCCGCGCGGCGGTCGAGGAGGGCATCGTCACCGGCGGCGGCGCGGCGCTGGTGCACGCGGTCACCGCGCTGGACGGGCTCGGCCTGACCGGCGACGAGGCGACGGGCGTGGCCATCGTGCGGCGGGCGCTGGACGAGCCGCTGCGGCAGATCGCCTGGAACGCGGGCTTCGAGGGCTCGGTCGTGGTCGCGCGGGTGCGCGAGCTCGGGCCGGGCCAGGGCTTCGACGCGGAGGCCGGCGAGTACGCCGACCTCGCCGCCCGGGGCATCGTCGACCCGGTCAAGGTGACGAAGTCGGCGCTGGTCAATGC
>NZ_JBOHCV010000219.1:0-3691 GCF_050698815.1 Streptomyces sp. | reverse complement strand
GGCGGATTCTCGGGGTCCTCGCAACACCTGACGGCCTACGTGGTCGTCAGTAGATCACGCAGGCGCTCGGCTGGGGTTTTCCAGCCGAGCGTTTTGCGTGGTCGGCCGTTGAGTTGCTGGGCGACATGTTCGAGGTCTTCGGCGCTGTGCACGGACAGATCGGTGCTCTTGGGGAAGTACTGCCGCAGCAGGCCGTTGGTGTTTTCGTTTGATCCGCGCTGCCAGGGTGAGTGTGGATCGCAGAAGTAGACCGGCACCCCCGTGGCCACGGTGAACTGCTTGTGCGCGGCCATCTCGCAGCCCTGGTCCCAGGTCAGCGAGCCGCGCAGGTGCTCGGGCAGGGTCTGGACCAAGGGCACCAGCACGTCGCGGACCTCCTCTGCGGTGTGCCCGCCGGGCAGATGCCCGAGCAGGACGTAGCGGGTGGAGCGCTCGACCAGAGTCACGATCGCGCTCTCGCTGCGGGGGCCGACGATCAGATCGCCTTCCCAGTGGCCGGGAACCGCCCGGTCCTCCACCTCGGCAGGACGCTCGGAGATCATCACCATCTCGTCGACGAACCGGCGGGTGCGCTGGTCCGCACTGCGATGCGGCTTGCGGCGGGTGCGCCCGGTGCGCAGCGCGAGTGCGACCTCGCGGCGCAGTCCGCCACGGGCCTGGACGTAGATCGCCTGGTAGATCGTCTCCGGACTCACCCGCATGCTCTCGTCGTCGGGGAACTCGATGACCAGAGCGTGACAGATCTGCTCGGGTGACCACCGTTCCCGCAGCTTGTCCGCGACGAACCCGCGCAGCAGACCGTCCTGGGCGAGCTTGGAGTCCTTGGGGCGCGACCGGCTCCTCGCCCACGCCCGCTGGGCCCGATGCGGCTGGTAGACACCATCGACCGCACGAGCATCGATCTCGCGCTTGACGGTGGAGGCCGGCCGCCCGAGCGCCCGTCCGATCGCGCGCAGCGAGCGGCCCTCACGGTGCAGATCAGCGATCAACTCCCGCTCGGTCACCGTGAGGAACCGAGAGTGCAGCTCAGCCTCGACCGTCGCGACAGACGGCATGGACGTGACGGCAACGGTGCTGGTCATGCCCGTTGTGTAGTCGATCCTGCGCCCATCGGGGTGCAGGCGCGCGTTGCCGATCTTCCGGATGCCGCGGTCCCAGTCCTTGGCAGTGCGTTCATGGACCCCGACCTGCGCCGCGGCGTCCCGCCGCCGCGCCCCGGACGCGCGAAGCCGGTCGTACTCCGCCCGGCCCGGATGCCCGCTCGTGCCCGACTTCCCACGACCACGGACACCGGCCTTCCGCGCCCACGCGAACGCCGTCGCACGGTTCACCCCGACCGCCCGGGCAGCCCCCGAGACGCTGCCGTTCTCCCGGTCAAGCGCCTCGAAGAACCTCGCCTTCAACCCCTCAAAATCCACGATCCCCGCAACTCCCTGAAGCTCAGGGTGTTGCGGGGATCGCTAGAGCCCGCCTCCGGGGGCGAGGGGCCGTTCCCGTGCGTGCGGCGTCCGCGTCGCTCCGTGGCGGCCGGCGGTCAGTCAGCCGCGCTGGATGCCCGAGGTGTCCTGGAGGACTCCCTTGCGGCCGTCCTGGGTCTGCGCGATGAGCGCCTGGCCACGCTGCTCGACCGCCAGGTACCAGGTGCCGGGGGCCAGTTCGGCCACCGGCTGCGGCGAGCCGTCCTCACCGAAGAGCGGACGCGCGACCGGCACGGCGAACCAGAACGGTTGGAAGTTCGGGTCCGGGGCGCCCCCGCCTGCCGCCGGACCGCCGGGCTGCTGCGCCTGCTGGGGCTGACCGGGCTGCGGTTGCCCCGGCTGGGGCTGACCGGGCTGGGGCTGGCCGGGCTGGGGCTGGCCGGGCTGAGGCTGGCCGTGCTGACCGGGCTGGGGCCCGCCAGGGTAGCCGTAGCCGCCCTGCGGCTGGCCGCCGTACGGACCCGGCTGACCGGGCTGACCCGGGTAGGCGCCGGGGTAGCCGTAACCGCCCTGCTGCGGGCCCCCGTAGGGGCTGGGCTGACGCGGGGCACCCAGCAGCGGCGCCTTCAGCGCGGGAACGGAAGCGCTGAGGACACCGACCACGGCGAGAGCCAGGGCGAGGACGCCGGTCAGGTAGGCGCCGACGCCCAGATCCCACTGCTCGTTGGGGTCGCCGGGCTGATCCAGCTCAGGCACCACGACCGAGATCAGCGACCAGAGACCGGCCCAGCCGACGACCAGGCAGAGCACCATCCCGAACTGGTCCAGCGCGAGCCCGAGCAGCTTGCGGCCCTCCGGCAGCATCCGGGCGGCGAGGTACAGAGCGGCGGCGATGAGGCCGAGCAGGTGCACGGCCGGCAGCACCGGAAGCGTGGAGCGCGACCAGGAGGACACGCTGCACGAGTCGATGGGGCAGTCTCCATCGAGTTCGAAGAACGGGAAGAAGGAAGCGATCAGCAGCAGCAACGCTGTCCCGATCACCGCGCCATCGCCTCGGGTGAGGGAGCGGATGTTCACGTGATGTCCTCTATCGATATGGTCGGTAGCTGTCGTCGTCGCCGCTTCGCGCGGAGCGTGGCGCGGGGGTGGCCCCCTATCGTACGGATGACCCTAAGGCCCGCTGTGGCGGGTCGTCTTCCGCATGTACCGGTACGTGCTAGCGCCCCTCCCGGCAACTTTTGCCCTGTCGCGCCGACCATCACGCACTCCCCCTGGGGGCACTCCCCCTGGGCCTGCGGCCCGGGGAGACCCCGTCCCCTGGGCCGGGGAGACTCCATGCTGGACGACGCTCCTTCACGGGCGAACATTGCCGGTCACGGCACTAACGCTTCTGGGCCAGATACGCCCCGATGCCTTCCGCGATCCCACGGGCGGCGCTCTCGCGCCACGTGCGGTCGGTGAGCCGGCCGGCGTCCTGCGGATCGCGCATGTTGCCGCACTCGAGGAACACCTTGGGTACCTGGCTGAGGTTGAGCCCGCCCAGATCGGCTCGCGTCTTGAGGCCCTTCCCGTTGCCCACATAGTTGGCGGGCCGCTCGCCGGTGGAGTGCCGGAAGGCGGCGACCAGTTCGCCGCCGAGGCGGCGCGACGGTCCGGTGATGGCCGAGGTGTCGGCCTCTCCTTCCCGTACGGACGCGGGCAGGATCACATGGAACCCGCGCCTGCCCTCCGGCGCCCCGTCGGCGTGCAGGGATACGGCGGCGTCGGCGTCCGCGCGGTTACCCACCCCGGCCCGTTCGTCCACGCAGGGCCCCCAGGCCTTGTCACCGTCGTGCGTCAGCTTCACGGTGGCGCCCCGCTTCTTCAGGGCGGCGCTTGCCCGGCGGGCCAGGTCAAGGGTGAATTCCGCCTCCGGATAGCCGGAGTCGGTCGCGGTCCCGGTGGTGTCGCACTCCTTACGGCCCGTGCCGATATCCACTTCGCGGTTGATCCTGCCGGTGTGCGCGCTGTTGTGCGGGTTGTGCCCGGGGTCGAGCACGACCGTCCGGCCCGCCAGCGGCTTGCCGGCCGCTTCATGCGAACGTCCTTTGCCGGAGGGGGACTTCGGGTCCGGGTCCGGTGCCGGCTTCCCGGGCAGCGGCATCAGCGCCGCGGGCCCGCCGGCCGACTGCCACACCAGCCAGCCCGCCAAGCACGTCGGCAGCAGCGCCACGAGCACGACGGCCAGCCGTCTGCCCGTCCGGTGCCCCCACCTTCCGCTGCCGGGCGCCCAC